>JBKJKL010000433.1:0-13071 GCA_046597485.1 Chthoniobacterales bacterium | reverse complement strand
ACGGAGCTGGTCGATCTCGCACCGGAGAAGTTGCTCGAGATCGGACTCGCGGAATTAAAGCGCGAGCAGGCCGCCTTCGCCGAAGCCGCCAAGATTATCGACCCGGAGAAGCCGGCGATCGAAGTCTTCAAGGAAATCCAAAAGGAACATCCGACCGCGGAAAACCTAATCAGTGAGACGGCGAAGAGCCTCGACGCGATCCGGCAGTTCGTGGTCGATCACGATCTCGTCACCATCCCGTCGAAGGTGCGGGCGGAGGTGAAGGAGACGCTCCAATTCCAGCGCGCGACTTCGTTTGCCTCGATGGACACGCCGGGGCCATTCGAAAAGAAAGCGACCGAGGCCTACTACTACGTGACGCCGGTGGAGAAGGAGTGGCCGCCGGAGCAGAAGGAAGAGTGGCTGACAGCCTTCAATTATTACACGACGGATGACGTCTCGATCCACGAGTGCTACCCGGGGCACTACACGCAATTCCTCGCCTTGAACGCCTCATCGGCGAGCAAGGTGGCGAAGATCTTCGGCAGCTACGCCTTCATCGAAGGCTGGGCCCATTACACCGAGAAGATGATGATGGACGAAGGCTACGGGCGAAGCAAAAACGCCGAGCCGACCGAGGAAGAAACAAAGCACGCGGCGAAATATCGTCTCGCGCAGGCGGACGAAGCGCTCCTCCGACTCTGTCGGCTGTGCGTCTCCATCATGATGCACACGCAGGGCATGACGGTAGAGGACGGCGCGAAGTTCTTCGTGGAAAATTGCTACTACGAAGCGAAGCCCTCACGCTCCGAGGCGATGCGCGGGACGTTCGACCCTGGATACCTGAATTACACCCTGGGCAAGCTGCAGATCCTGAAACTGCGCGCGGATTATCAGGCGCAGGAAGGCGACAAGTTTTCGCTCAAGAAGTTCCACGACGCGATGCTGGCCAACGGCATGCCGCCGATCCGCCTCCTCCGCGAGCTCATGCTCAAAGAGAAGACGACGTGGGGGGACGTGCTGTAATCAGAACGGCACGCAGCCAGGCGCAAACCGCCAGCCGCAACCGATCTGAAACGCCCGCGGGCTACGACTTGTAGCGAAGCCGCTTCTTATGGCGATTCTCCTTCATGCGCTTGCGGCGCTTGTGCTTGGAGATTTTCGCCTTCCGGCGTTTCTTGAGTGATCCCATAGTGATTCTGACTCCGCGGAAAAGCGGAGCGCAATGCAAGCATCGCTTCCGCAGCGTCGCAACTGACTTCTTCGATTAAAGCGCGCTCAAAAGCAGGTCGACATGCTCTTCCGGCTTCACTTTCCGGAAGATTTTCGCAAGCCGGCCATCCGGCCCGATAATGAAGGTGCTGCGTTCCGCACCCATGTATTTCTTCCCATACATGCTCTTCTCCACCCAGACGCCGTAAGCCTCCACGAGCTGATGCTCGACGTCCGCGAGGAGCGGGAAGGGCAACTGATGTTTGCTGATGAACTTTTCGTGGCTCTTCACCGGATCGACGCTCACGCCAAAGATTTCGCCGCGCGTCTCGAGTTCGCTCCAGGCGTCGCGCAACGCGCAAGCTTGCACGGTGCAGCCCGGCGTGTCGTCTTTCGGGTAAAAATAGAGAACGACCGAGCCCCTGCGAAAGTCGCCTAACGAGACTTCCTGCCCAGTGCCGTATTTGCCGCCCACGGCGACCGCGCGGAAATCCGGCGCGGCGTCTCCTTCTTTCAATTCAGTGGCCATCGCGGACGATCATTTCTCCAGCACGATAATCAAGAGCCCGACCGTGCAGAGGAGCACGCCGATCAAGCCGCTCTCGTAACGCTCAAGCGCGCCGAGCTTGATCCGCTGCACGCCGGCCAACGTGAGCGAGGTAAACACGATCATGCCCGCGACCGTGCCAACCGAGAGGATAGCTGTGAGCAAAGCGAAGCCGAGCCAGCCGTATTGGACCCCGGAGGCATAGATCGGAAGGAAGGCTTCGCAGGGCGAAAAAGTGAGGAGTGCGAGCAGGCTGGTGATCGCCGCGCGATCGGAGGAGACCGCGGGCCGGGCCGCGACCGGCGTGGGCGCGTGATGATGCTCGTGCTCCAGCTCGCCGCTCTGCACATGATCATGCCCACAGAAAAGATGATGATGCGCGTGCCCTTTCCCAGTCCATTGCCGGTAGAGATAAAACGCGCCTAACAAGACCAACGCCGCCCCCGCGATCCAAGGGAACCACGCGCCGATGCTCCGGTTCAGGGTGATGCCGAACCAGGCGATGAGCAGCCCGAGCGCGGCAGTGAAAAGCACATGGCCGGAGCCGGCCAGCGCAGTCACGCCCAGTGTTTTCCCATGCGACCAATTCTGCGCGCGGGCCGCAAGGACAAAGGGCAGCCAGTGCGTCGGAATGGCGGCGTGGAAGAACGCGACGCCGAAACCGGTGAGCGCAATGGTGGTCAGGACGGCGTCGTTCATCGCAAGGTGCGCGGGCTATGGCGGGCGCAGTCGGGCTAGGCAACACTCGACCGCGGTCATCTCGGGCTGGCGGGATTCGAACCCGCGGCCTCTTCGTCCCGAACGAAGCGCTCTACCAAGCTGAGCCACAGCCCGTGATGAATGCCAGAAGCACCGGCGAGCCTTTATTTGGCGCATCGGACTGCGCGTGGCAAGCGCTATCCCGAACTGCGTTGCAACGCCGCCGCCGCTGCCCCTTGGCCGAGCACCGGCACGCCGGATGCTTATAAATACTATAATGCGATTAGAAGCGCAACGCGGGGCCAGCGGTAGCACCTTGGTCGAAGTCTTGGTCGCCAGCCTTTTGGTCACGACCTTCTTCTCCGGCATCTTCGAAGTGAACGCGCTTTGCCTGCGCATCATCACTGCTGGCAAGGAAACGATGGCCGCCATTTCGGATGTGCAAGACCGCGCGGAGTTGCTCCGCAATCTCTCTTTCCGCGACCTGACCAACCCGGATGCGGTCAAAAGCCTGCTCGCCGCCCCGGCGAACGCCGCTGACTTCGCGACGCGCACCACTGAGGTGGTGAAGCTAACCGCCTGGCCCACGCCCGACGGCACCACGCAATTTACCCGCAACTCGAACGGCACCGTGGCGCTCAACTCGACCGCCGCCAGCCTCGGCGAAACGCTGGTGCGGATCGACGTCACCTGCACTTGGAACACGACGATGGGCGCCCGCGTCCGGTCCGAGCAGGCCACCACTATCGTCTCAAACGGAACCAAAAAATGAAACATCCAGAACTTAACCAACAACAGGGCGGGTTCTCGTTCACCGAGATGATGGTCTCGATGGCGGCCTCGGCCGTGCTGCTCGGCGGCCTCTTCCTCTCCTCGGCCGCGCTGCAGAAAAGTTTCCGTGCCGCAGACGATTACTTCTCTACCCACATGCAGCAGATCCGCATCGTCGATTACCTCGATCGCGACGTGAAACGCGCCCTGACCGCGACCGTCTCAGTCAACGCCCAGTCCGTCTCCGTCACGGTGCCAAATTACCTCATTCAGGCTGGCGACCCCGAGGCGCTGGTCAACCCGGCACTCGTCGGCCTGCCTCGCACCCCGACGATCTCGCGCACTGCCAGCGGTTATCAGGTCAACTACGGCACCTCGACTTCGACGGTGAGTTATGCGGTCAACGGCGCTTCCATCGTGCGGGTGGAAAACGGCGCGGTCACAACGATCGCGGCGAGCACCGATCAGCTCATCCCCACCAGCACCAACGTGCTCCTGGCGAACACGCAGTACACCCAGACCAGCGTCACTTTCCTGCCCATCTTCAAGACTGGCGACACTACACTCGCCCGCAGCGGCACGACCGTCTGCGCCACCTCTTACCTGCGCAACAAACGCCGCGCCTAGCCGGTTCGCACGGTCCCATTTTATGAAGACGCCTACCCAACCCACCACGGCGGGTAACGTCCTGCTGCTCAGTCTCAGCACGATGCTTGTCGTGTCGATGATCGCAGCCGGCGTGCTCGCGAATGTCACTACGCGCTACAACGTTTCCAGCGGGCAGGTCCGCGCTTGGAAGCAGGCCCTGCACGCGGCCGAGACCGCCGGCGATATCGCGTACGCCGAGGTGCGGAAAGTCGCGCTCGATCCGGCCAATGCCTTCGCCGGCTGGACGAAAAGCGGGAACACCTACACCAGCCCGGTGACGGCTTTCGGCGACAGCCTCTCCGCGCAGTCCACGGTCGATCTTTTCTACAACGACCCGACCACGGGCAACCCGTGGTATCGCATTCGCGCCAAAGGCACGGCCCCGCTACACGGCTTCCGGCGCACGGGGATGGACGATCGCCTCGGGCCCACCACTCGAGGTGATTCGCTCCTGCGCAAACTCGATCTGCGCTTTGACCATTTCATCGCCGCCTTCGGTCCGAACGGTGACGGCATCGGCAAGGCTGTCACCGAGGTCGCCTCGCCGCAGGTCACACGCCGGATCGAGCTGGTCGCGGCGCCGATCACGCCGTTCGAGGCAGCGATCAAATGCAGCGGTAGCTTCTATGGCCTCGGCAACGCCGCGCTGATCGATAGCTACAGCTCCGCCAACGGCGCCTACTACTTCTGCGCAAACAATCCGAATGATCCGAAATTCCCCGACGCGCGCAGCGGCTCGGTCCAGATCGGCACCTCGGTCGCGGAGATCCGCGGGATGATCTACGGCGATGTTGCGACTGACGGCGGCACGATCGTTCGTTCAAACTACGTCACCGGAACAATTGACAACAGCGTCCCGTTCACCCTCCCGCCCTACCGCCTGCCGCAGGTTCTGCGCAATAGCTTCTCGCAGATATCACCGACGTCGGCCACCGGCACGACCGACATCAACCCGCCGGCCGCCGGCACGCCGACCCAGCCGATCTACTATCAGCTCTCCAGCTTTCCCTCCTCGAGCAAGCTGACTGTCTACCGCTACAACAACGCCGAGACCTACGTGGCCATCCGAGTCACGAACAATTTGAACGGCTCGCTCGTTGTGAAAAACGGCGTGCACCTGCAGCTCTTTGTGGAAGGAAATATCTCGGTGAAGGCGCGTGATCTCATCAACGAAACGGGCCTCGCCGGCAATCTCCAGATTTACGGTGTCAGCCCAACGAATCCGAATACGCCGCAGTCGATCCTGATCGATTCGCCCGGTAACCTTGCCGCCACCATTTATGCCCCCAGTGCGGATTACAATATGAACGGCAACCCGGACGTCACGGGGGCGCTTGTGGCGAAGAGCTTTTATGGAAACGGCAACACCAGTTGGCACTACGATCGCGCGCTCGATTTTCTCGGCGAGATGATCGATTACCGCATCGCCAGCTACGTGGAAGACATTCGCTAAGCGGCTGCGGTGGAACGGTTGCGGCGCGCTCACCCCGGGTCGCGACGGCGGGGGGAACAATTCCATTGACAACCTTCGGCACCGCCCGCAACGTCCGAATCCCTTTCACCCTCGATGATCGCTTTAGACCCACATTCCTCCGCAGCGAAGGGTGATAAGGCGACCATCGTTCAGTTTGCGACGGAGCCCGCGCCCGTCGTCCGCCTTACCCGCCCTATGACCGCACAACTCCTTCAGGACGCAGGGAAAGTGATCCCGAATCAGCAACTCCTGATCAACGTGGTATCAAAGCGTGTCCGTCAGTTAGGCCTGGGCCACCGCCCGCTCGTCGAAGCAACCCCCCGTTCTTCCCTCACCGACATTGCGTTGAAGGAAATCATCGCCGGCAAGCTCACCTACGAGCTGATCGAAAGCGAAAAAAAACCGAACGCCGCCGCCTAACGAGCGGTTAATTTCGCGCCGGACCCCGCCGCGGATCAGAAGCGAGAGCGCCCCAGCGCGATGGCTACCGAGTCGATCCTGAACCGGAAAGCGCTCCGGGATTTTCACATTCTCGACCGCTATGAGGCGGGCATCGAGCTGAAAGGCAGCGAGGTCAAATCGATCCGCGCCGGCAAGGCGAACATCGGCGACGCCTTTGCCAGGATCGAGAAAGGCGAAATCTTTCTCCACAACGCCGACATCCAGCCCTACGCGCAGGCCAGTCACGAGATTCCCCCGAGCAAGCGCACCCGCCGACTCCTCCTGCACCGCCAGGAAATCGACAAGCTCTACGGCGAAACCGCCGTCGCCGGCCGCACCCTCGTTCTCCTGAAGCTTTATTGGAAAAAAGGCCGGATCAAAGCCGAGATCGGTGTCGCGACCGGCAAGGTGGCGCACGACAAACGCGCCGACTTGAAGAAGCGCGCGACGGATCGCGAGACGGAGCGCGAAGTCTCGCGCTTCAACCGCCGCCACGGCTGATTTTTCGCGGCGTCCCTCGCCTCCCCTCTTTGCCAGCAGGGCGAATCAGAGGAAGAGGTGAAGCGATGAAGAACACTCGTTCGCTCCTTCTCACCGCCGGCGGCCTTGCCCTCGCCACTTGGGCCGCAGCCCGCGCGCTGGCCCCGAAAATTTCTTTCGCCGGCAAGGTCGTCGTCATCACCGGCGGTTCGCGCGGACTGGGTTTCACCATGGCGCGGCAGGTCTGCGCGGAAGGCGGTCGCGTCGTGCTCCTCGCCCGCGACCGGGAAGAACTACAGCGCGCGCATGACCAACTCGCGGCGGAAGGTGGTGACGTTTCGATCCTGCCCTGCGACCTGCTCGAGACCGCGCAGATCAAGGACGCGGTGAAATCGATCATTGAGCGCTTCGGCGTGGTTGATGTCCTGATCAACAACGCCGGCATCATCGAAGTGGGCCCGCTTCAGCATATGACGCGCGAAGATTTCGAGCGCGCCATGCAGCTCCACCTCTGGGCGCCGTTTACCCTCATGCAGGAGATCATCCCCTGGATGCGGCGGCAACGCAGCGGACGCATCGTTAACATCTCCTCCATCGGCGGCAAGGTGGCCGTCCCGCATCTCGCGCCCTACGCAGTGAGCAAATTCGCGCTCACCGGTCTCTCCGATTCTTTCCGCTCCGAGCTAGCGCGCGACCGCATCCTGGTCACCACCGTCTGGCCTGGCCTGATGCGCACCGGCTCGCATGTGAACGCGCAATTCAAAGGGAAACACGACCAGGAATTTGCCTGGTTCGCACTCGCCCTCGGTGTGCCGGTCCTTTCGATCGAAGTCGAAAGCGCGGCCGCGAAAATCCTCGACGCCTGTCGCCGCGGGCAGCCGTCGCTCACGCTCACCTTGCCTGCGCGCCTCGGCATCGTGGCCAATGCGCTCTTCCCGAACCTGACCGCGCACGCTCTGAACCTGACCACTCGCCTGCTGCCGTCGGCGACCGATTCCTCCGGCGACGAGCTGCGCAGTGGCGGCGCGAGTCGTTCCGATAAATTGACCCCGCGCTGGCTCACCTGGCTGGCCGATCGCGCCATCCCGCGCACCAATCAGCCGCGCGGCAGCGCTGCGCCGTGAGCAAGCGGCTCTTCGTCGCGCTCGATCTTCCGCCGTCGCTCACGGACATCTTCGCCGCGATGAACCCGCACGTGGCCGGCGTGCGCTGGCTGCGCGTGGAGCAGACACATCTCACCATCAGCTTTCTCGGAAACGTCGAGCCGGAAACGGAAGAAAGGCTACGCGAAAAGCTGGCCGCCGTCCGCTTCACCGCCTTCTTCCTCCCGATCGCCGGCGTCGGCGTCTTCCCGGCCAAGGGGAAACCGAGCGTGCTCTGGACTGGTGTCGGCCAAGGGCACCCGCAACTCTTCCATCTCTATCAACGGGTGCAGGAAGCCGCCCTCGCCGCCGGCCTCGAGCCCGACCTGCGCGCGTGGCATCCGCACATCACGCTCGCGCGCTGCCGCGAAGTCGCGCCGCACGAGATCCGGCTGTTCCTGAAAGAGCATGCCGACTTCGAGGCCGGCCTCATTCGGATCGAGAATTTCGCGCTCTTTTCGAGCGTCTCCGATTCGCTCGGCTCCGCTTACACGCGCGAGCTCGAGGTCCGCGCCGCCTAACGAATAATCGTCGGCGCGAGGATCGCGTCCCGCATGCCGTGCAGGAGCTTCTTGTCCGCCGGCACGATGGTGGCGAGCGCACCGCGTAACTTCACGCTTTCCGCCTCGACGAAATAATACGGGCAAAGCCGCACCCGGCCGCGCATCGTCTTCAGCTCGCCGGTTTCGTGTTCCCAATACGGCTGGTCGATCAGTCGCGCCTTGTGGAAACGCTGCATGACGCGCGGCTCCGTTTTGAAAGTCGCGAGCGCGTCCTCGATCAGCTTCTGCCACTCGGCCTGCGGCGTGTCCTGTCCTACGGTCACGCCGCGGCTCCCCCAGCCCAACGGGGAAAAGCCGCTTACCTTTAGCACCAATGCGCGCTCCTTCTGGCTCAGCTTTCCTGCCTCGCGCCAATCGTGCAGTTCGAGCCGCGGCAGCACCGCGTGCTGCGGGAGCGGCGTCGGATCCATCAGCCAGGTGTAGGGAATGACCTGCTGCAGCTGGGTGAAATATTTGTCGCCCAATTCGCGCCGCCAAAACTCGCGCAGCGGCTGGAGCCAGAAGAGCGCGAACCACATCTTCTCCTCAAGGAACTGCTTGAACGGCGGAGAAACGCGCACCTCGCCCGACCCCACTGCTTTCATCAACTCGCCGACGCGCGGCAGGTTCGGCAGGTCAAACAATTCAAAGAAGCGGTAAACATCACGGCCCGCCCGCGGCTCGTAAGTTTCCGCGTCGAAGACGTCCCAGTTGTCCGGCGCATGCCGCTCGTTTAGCTGCGCGGCCATCCACTGCATCTCCGGCCGGTAGGTGGCGGCTTCCGCGGAAACGAGGATGTCGCCGCCCTTCGGCAGCACGCTGCGAAAACCCTCGATCATTCCCGCCGCGCCACCGATCACCTCCGCGCCTAACGAGTGGTAGGTTTGGTTCAACCACCCGGTCAGGCCGATGCCTCCCGGGACGGAATCGATCTCCGCGAGCGTGATCCCGTTCTCCGTCAAGATGACATCGGGCCGGATGACCTGCGGCAGCTCCTCGCGGAATTGCTTCGAGCGCGAGAACTCGACCAGCGCCGGCGGTTTGCCCGCATCGAGATATTGCGTGATCCAAGCCGGCTGTTTCCCTTTCGCGCTTTGCAGGTAGAGCTGATTGCAGGCGCGCTGGAAGACGTAGAGCTGATGGCCGAGTCGCTCGAGTTCCTTGGCGAATTTCGCGTCGATCGCGAACGGCTCTGGCGAGACGAGCCAATCCTTGTCCGCGAAAAGTCCCTCCGTCGGGACGGCCGCGCGGATCGCTTCGAGCGTGATCATCGGCCTGCCGCCATCCGCTTCAGCGCCTGCTTCACCAGCTCCTCCGGCGACTGAAGTTCCGGCTGCTTCTCTTGCAAATCGCGCACCGTGCGATGGGCGTCGACCTGCTTGTAACCGAGCGCGATGAGCCCGAGCACGGCCTCGTTCGCCTGGCTCTCGGCCGGCGTCGGAGCGTTTGCCGCACTGGCTACTTCCCAGGCCGCGGCTACGCCCAGTTTGTCCTTCAACTCGAGGACGATTCGCTCCGCGGTCTTCTTGCCGAGGCCACTGATTTTCGAGAGCGACGTGACATCGTTGTTCACGACCGCGCTTTTGAAATTGCCCACGCTCATGCCGCTCAAGACCGCGAGGGCGAGCTTCGGCCCGATCCCGCTCACGCTGTTTACGAGCAGGCGAAAAAGATCGCGCTCCGCCGGCGTCATGAAGCCGTAGAGGAGCTGTGCATCTTCGCGCACATGGAGGTGCGTCAGTATGTGGACGGGCTGCCCGACCGCCGGGAGCCGGTCGTAGCTCGAGAGCGGGATCAGCACCTCATAGCCGACCCCGTTAACATCGATGATCGCCTGGGTCGGCAGCGCGGCCGCGAGCTTGCCCGCGAGAAAGGTAATCATCGCCCAATCAGGATGGCTTCAGGAGAAGCGTCAACTCCACGCGCCGTCCCGCCACAGTGGAAAAGCCTCGCGTCGAATACGACTTCCAGCCCGCGGGCAGCGGCGTGAAAAGCTCCGCCGCTGTCGCCGTCGGCAGGACAACGAAACGCGCGCCCGGCGTCTCCATGAAGGGGCGAACATCATGCTCGTCGAGGTCGCGCATGAAGCCGTTCACCGAGCGCCGCGCATACCAGACGAGGCTCGGTTCGCGATAGCCGAGCGCGCCAAATTCCATCTCCGGGCGCAGATCACCGCGCGCCTGTCGCAGGAGCGACCAGGAGGGCACAAGCGGCGCGGCGAACGGCGTAGCGAGCGCGAGCAGGAGCATGACAAGAGCGAAGCCAACCGCCATCCGCCTAACGAAGCGTTCGCCGTCCGGGAGCTCCGCGAGCCACTTCGCCATCAGGAGCGCGAGCAACGGAAAAGCCGGCAGCGTGTAGTGCGGCAGCTTGGTCTTCACCAGGCTGAAGATGACGAAGACGATCGCCGCGCCCGCGATCAGGTAAGTATCGGTCAGGTCGCGTGTGCGCCAGAGCCGCCGCACCAGCGCGGGCAACCGGATCGACCAGGGCGCAAAGCTGAGGAAGACGGTGACGAAGAAAAGCGGGAGCATCAGGACATAGCCGAGGATCGAGTCCCCGCCGTGACCCTCCATCGCGACCAGCGACCGCGCGACAACGTGACGGCCGATCCCGATCCGGAAGAAATCGCCCTCCGTCCTTTGCAAAGCGGGCACGCCCCAAACTGCGACCATTGCGAAGACGAGGACAAGGCCAGCGAGAGGGAGAAAGCGCCGGTTCAGCTTCAATTCCGGCAGCTGCCATTTCATCACCAGCACGGTCAGGAGCGGCGTCCAGCCGATCGGGCCCTTTGCGAGAAAAGCGAAGCCTAACGAGAGGTAAAAGAGCCACCACCAGGACCGTGCTGGCCGCCCCGGTCGGTCGCGCAGTAGCTCGTAGCCAGCCCAGTGCGCGGCCGCGACGAAGAGGACGAGCCACATGTCCGCGACGGCGGCTTTCGCCTGCATCGCCACCTGCAGCGACGTAGTGAAGATGATCGCCGCGAACCAGCCGACACGCTCGCAGCCGATTCGTGATCCCCACGCTAATAGCAGCACCGCGACCAAGGCAGCCGCAATCGCCGACGGCAGCCGCGCCGCGAAATCGGTCTCGCCAAAGACGCGGTAGCTGACGGTTTGCGCCCAGTAGGTCAGCGGTGGTTTATCGAACCGGTAGCGGTCGTTGAAATAAGGCACGATGTAGTCGCCCCGCTGCCGCATCTCGCGCGAAGCTTCCGCGAAGCGCGGCTCATCGCGATCGATGAGCGGGAGCGTCCACGTCCCCAGTAGTTGAAAGGCGAGCGTGGTTGCGAAGAGCAGGAAAAATTTGCGAATTGCAGGCAAGTCCGGCCGGACTCAAAGGTAGCGCGCGTTGAAAGACAAACGGGAAATGACTCGCCGCCGCCACATCTATCTCTGGATCGCGCTCGCCGTCGTCCTGCTCGCGCTGGGTTTTCTGTTCGATGGCCCCGTGCATGGCTGGGTCACGGCGCACTCCACGCCAGGCGGCTTGGCGATCGCGCGCCAGCTTTCAAAATGGGGCGACTGGCCGGGGCATGTCCTGGTTGGCGCGCTCGGCCTCGGCGTCTCGCTGCTCCTGCGGCAGCGGTCGTGGACGCTCACATTCACCGCGATGCTGCTGGCCTGCGCGCTCGCCGGCATCGTCAGTCCCGTGATCAAGAACCTCACCGGCCGCTCGCGGCCATACGCGACCACGCAGATTAGGTGGAACGGCCCGTCATTTGAGCCGAAGAAGCGCTCCTTTCCCTCCGGACACACGCTCACGACCACAGCCTTTTTTGCCGCGCTCCTCATCGCGCAGCGCCGAATCGGGCTCGTGCTTTTGCCCATCCCGATCGCGATCGCGCTCTCGCGCATTTACCTGAGCGCGCACTATCTCTCGGACGTGATCTTCGGCGCGACGCTCGGCATTGGTTGCGCGCTGGTCGCCTGGCAGGTCGTGCGGAAACGAATGGCGCCGGCACCGGCGTAGTGATGGCGGAGGGGGTGGGATTCGAACCCACGAGGGCTTGCGCCCTGCCGGTTTTCAAGACCGGAGCCATCAACCGCTCGACCACCCCTCCCGAGTTGGCGCGGGGACACTTTGGCAGGTGGACCAAGTTCAGCAAGCCCCTCGGGCTAGACAGGATTAACAGGATTTGCAGGATTCAAAGCAGAGCGCTGAGTTGCTTCTTCAAATCCTGTGAATCCTGCTAATCCTGTCTAGTTGATGAAGATTGCTGCCGCCCAGATCGATTGCACCGTCGGAGACATAGCCGCGAATACGCGGAAACTTTGCGACGTTGCCCGGCGCGCGAAAGCGGCCGGCGCGGACTGGGTCGTTTTCCCGGAAATGGCCGACACCGGCTACGTGATGTCGGTTATCCGCGAATGTGCGACCGGTTGGGAGGAAGGCGTCGTCCCCGCGCTCCGGGCCTGCGCGCGCGAGCACTCGTTAGGCATCGTCTGCGGCGTGGCGGAGCGGACCGAGGCCTGCATCTACAACACGCAGGTCGTAATCGACGCGCACGGTGAAATCATCGGCCGCTATCGCAAGGCGCACCTCTACTCCCCGGCGCCGACCGAGGAGCACAAGTGCTTCGCCCCGGGCGCGGAGCGGAGCAGCTTCCTCGCGGAGGGGCTGCGGATTGGCCTGAGCATTTGCTACGATTTGCGCTTCCCGGAGTTGTATCGGGCGCTAGCCTGCGACGACGGCGCCGCAGTCCTGCTCGTTTCTTCGGCCTGGCCGTTTCCGCGCGCGGAGCATCTGCGCGTGCTCGCGACTGCGCGCGCGATTGAGAACCAAAGCTACCTCGTGCTCGCGAACCGCGTCGGCACGGACGATGGCGCCACCTTCTGGGGCGGCTCAGCGATTATCGATCCCTACGGCGTGATCCTCGCCGCCGCCTCAGCCGACCGCGAGGAGTTGATCACGGCCGAGATCTCCGACGAAGTCCTGAGCTCGGTGCGGGAACAAATGGCTGTCTTCGCGCATCGCCGCGCCGAGATCTACAGGTGATCCCACTTTTTCGGCAGCTTCTGCTTCAGAGTGAGGACCGGTTCGAAGAGATCGCCCATCTTCTCTACCCGCTGCAGCGTCTCGTCGGAGGTGAAGGTGAGCAGAGCCGGCTTCTTTTTTTCCAAGCACGCCTCGACT
>JBKJKL010000368.1:0-5496 GCA_046597485.1 Chthoniobacterales bacterium | reverse complement strand
CTTCAAACGGCGGAGTTCATCGAGGAGGGTGAACCCGGAAGCGAAGGTCTCCGCGCTGAAACCTTCTTGCTCAACCGCCGCCTGCAGCGCCTGCCGCGCAGCCGCGAAGTCGAGCGTCTGTAGCTTTGCGCGATTGATGGCGAGGCGTTCCGGCGAGAGCGCGAGCGCGGCCGGGGTGGAGAAGTTTTTGATCTTGCCCGCGTCCTGCAGCTCTTGCCAATGCGCTGCGATTTTCGCCCACGACGCGTGCAACTGCTGCTCGTTCTCCGCGCGCACGATCGCGATGGCAGGCTCCCAGCGCGTCGGCATCTTCCCCATGATGGTGTGGAGGGCGTAGCCGGCGTCACTCGACTTCGGCTCCATCGATTCCGTACTCGCGTCGAAGACCAGCGGCGGCTTGGGCGAAAAGGCGATCGCCGCGAGCAGGAGCAGGATCGGCGTGGAGATGGCGAGCATGAGCGCCGGCCGGCGCACCGTCCAGCGAACGTAGCGTTTCACGAAACGGAAAATCCAATCGTGTCGCTGCGGCCGGCTCGAGTTCGGGAGGAAGAGGAAGAAGACCGTCATCATAAAGATGCCGGCGAGAAAGATGCCGATCGCGATCAGGACACCGAGTTGGGTGAACCCCGGCGACCGCGCGAGGAGCAGCGCGAGGAACCCAACCGCCGTCGTGAGCGCGCCGAAGAAGATGGCGCGACCGAGGTTGCGGATCGCGGTGTCGACCGCGCCTTCGTGGTTTTCGCCGTCATCGCGCGCCTGCTGGTAGCGGCCAAAAATCAGGATCGCGAAGTCGACCCCGAGCCCGATGAGAATCGCGCAAAAGCCGACCGTAACCATGTTGAGCTCACCGAAAATGAGCAGACCCGCGGCCAGCGAAACGAGGCAGCAAAGCAGGAGCGAAAAGCCCATTCCGAGGAGGGGCAGCCAGCGGTTGAAGCCGAACCAGAAGACCGCGCTCACGAGCAGAATCGAGCCGAGAATCGTCACGATAATGTCGTGCCGCATGCTGAGCGAAATCTCCGCGACGTAGGCGGAGCGACCAGTCACGAGCACCTGGAGGCGGCCGCCATCCCAGCCCTCGTGCGCCTGCGCGCGGAAGGCGTTCACTTCCTTCATCAGCTTCTGGCAATCGAAGGCGCTGATGCTCGGCTGATTCGTGACCGCGATGAAGACACGCATTGTCCGGTCGGCCGAAGTGAGCGGCTGGTCTTCCTCGATCGAGGCGTTGCCGGCGAAAGGCTTGAGCGCAGGCGCGATGATGCCGAGCGGGTCTAACGAAAGCTCGAGCTGCGGCTTCGGCGAGCCGGCCTCGATCTCCTCGTGCAAACGGCGCAGGCGTTCCTGCATTTTCTCCGGCTGAAGCACGGTCATCGTCTCGTCGAAAGCGGACGGCTCGAGATTGAGCAGGAGCGGGAGGGCGATCGACTGCAGATCGTGGATGCCTTCCGGCGTTTCGATCGGCGTGCCCGCGAGGACGCGCCGGCACCACGGCTGCGTGCGGAGGGCCTCGGCGAACGTAGGCGCGAACTCTTCCAGCTTATCCGCGTCTTCCGGTTCCACCACGAGCGCGAAGGTGAGCTCCCGCACCTGCGCAAAGTCGCGGTTGTAAACCTTCAGCCCTTGGACGGAAGAGAAACTTTGCGGGAGGAGATTGAGGATCTCGGTGTCGAGCTTGATCCGGGTGACGAGGATCGCGATCGACGCGGCTGCGAGAAGGACAACCGCCAGCCAAACGAGACCACGCCGCTGGGTGACCAGGCGGCTGACGCGAGAATGCAGCGGCATGCGGATCGCGGCGCCGCTTTAGAAGCGAAGCGTGAAACTTTCCTGCCCGCTTCTGACCTGGGCAGAGGTCTTGCCCGCGAGAATTTTTTCGCGCAGGGCGAACCAGCCGCGCAGTCGCTCCGGGGCGTTTCCGGTCCGGCCATCCCAACTGCCGCGGGCGAGGGGACCGGTTGCGCTCCCGAACTCCGCGTCCTGCTTCAGTGCGATCAAGGTCAGCGCCGGCGCTTTGCTGAAAGCCAGCTCCATCTCACCGGCCGTCGAAGTGCGCACGACGACGTCGCCGATGAGCGAGACCTTCGGTCCGCGGTAGGCGAGCTGGCCGGTGCGCGTCTGCCACTGGCCGGTCGGCGCGGCGAAGCGATGATTCGAACTCGTGGCACAACTCGTTAGGCAAAGGGCCACGAAGGAAAGGAGGAGGAAGCGCATAACTCAGGCAGCGTTGGCCAGTTCGGACGGGGTTTCTTTTTGCGGGACAAGGGTGCGGCGCGGCGCGAGGGCGAAACGCTTTTGGATCCGGACAAGGAAGTAAAAAAGCGCCATTCGCCAGCGCACCGGCCAGCTCGGCGCAGCGTTGCCGCCGAGGACTGCGTTCACGGCCTGCGGGATCTGCAGGAAGTCCTGCGGGTGAAGGAAAATTTCGATGAATTCCTTCGTATACCAGGCATTCACGAAGCGGAGGTAAACATCCATCGCCTTGCCGATGTTCTTCTCGTAGCGCGCGAAGAGTCGGCGCTTCCGCGACGGGCGCTCGAGCACGGCGTGCAAAGTGTCGGCGCACTGCTCGCCGGCGAGGACCGCGAGAAAGACGCCGCTGCTAAAAACGGGATCGATGAACCCGGCCGCATCGCCAGCCAGCATCCAGCGGTCGCCCGTCATACGTGAGTTTCGGAACGAGAAATCTGCTTCCACCCGCACCGGCGAGATGCGTCGCGCGTGCTGCATGCGTCCGCTTAGGAGTGGCTGCTCGGCGATCGCTTGCGCGAGAAATTCCTCGGGGCCCAAGCCGCTTTTTTTGTAGACCGTCGCGTCTAGCACCACGCCCACGCTCGTCCGCGGCGGCTGCAGCGGGATCGACCAAAACCAGCGATCGCTCGCCCGCACCATCTTGGTCAGCGTGCCGTCCCGGCCTTCATCGCGCACGCAGCCTTCGAAGTGAGCGAAGAGCGAGATTTTCTGCAGGTGCTCGTATTTTTGCTTCAACTGAAACATCGCGCTCACGAGCGAGTTCCGGCCACTGGCATCGATCAAATAGCGCGCACGCAGCAGCTCGCTCTGGCCCGCGAGAGTGAGGCGGACTTCGTCGGCGCGGAACTCGATCTTCTCGACCGCGGTTTCCTCGCGCACCTCGGCGCCGAGTTCTCGCGCATTCTCCAGCAGGAGCTGGTCGAACTCCGCCCGCGCGACCTGGTAGGCGTGCTCCGTCTTCGAGGCGTAGCCGTCCTTGAAATAAAACTTCACCGTGTCCGCGCTGCAGGCGCTGCACATCTCGCCGCCGAACTTCCGGATGAAACCAGCGCGCTCGAGCTTCTCGTGCAGGCCGAGGCGGGTGAAGGCTTTCATGCTGAACGGGAGAAGCGATTCGCCGATGTGGAAACGCGGGAACTTCGCGCGCTCGAGCACGACAGCACGACGGCCTTGCTGCGCGAGGAGCGCGCCCGCCGTGCTCCCGGCCGGCCCTCCTCCGATGATCGCGACATCGTAAAGCTCGTTCCCCATGTGGCGGGCAAGGTAGCAAAGATGGCCGGGAAGGAAAATCGGCTTGGCCGCGCCGCGGCCGCCTGTTCCACTAACACCCATGCGTGAGCCTTCCTGCGGAAGTCATTGGCGCGAGAGCGGCTCCGTCATTATCCTCCTCATCGTCGTCCTCGCCGCGGTCGGCGGCGGCTGGTGGTTCATGAAGGGCTACCGCGACAATCGCGAGAAGGAAGCGCGCGCTTTCGCGAACGAAGCCGCCCGTCGCATCGTCCTGCAACGCGACCAGCGCTTCATCGATTTCAACCTGACGCAAAAAGCGCAGGTGACCTATCCGCCCTCGTGGCGTTATCGCATGCTGGAGTTTATCCGCGGGGCCGGCACGCCGAACCCTGAGTTCCACATGAAGGGCGACGTGGTTTTCACGAATCAATTCTTCGATCCGCAGGGCACCTTCATCGCGCAGTTCGATTATCCCACCGGACCGGGTTACCTCGAGCTGCACGTCTCGCATCCCGGTGCTCTTTGGGTGATCGACGACCTGAATTGGACCTGGCAACCGCCGCCGCCGCCAGTCCCGCCGCCCACGCCGATGCTCTCGCCCGCCGCGCCGCTTCCGACTGCCTCTCCCTCTGCATCGCCGGCTGCCTCCGCGCCGAAGCCAGCGCGGAAAAAGCACTCCTAGCCGCGTGCCAGTTGTCGCCGTCGCGCATCGCCGCTACCGGTGACGCACGATGAAGCTGATCGACCGCGCCATAGGCCGTGAGCTGCTCGCGAATTTGTTTTTCGCGGTCTCGGTCCTGAGCTTGGTCCTCGTCGTCGGCAACATTTTCCGCAAGCTCCTCCCGCTGCTCGTGAATCACGACGTGCCGCCGGAATATCTGCTCACCTTCATCGCCTACGTCCTGCCGTTCTCCCTCATCTTCACCATTCCGTGGGGGCTGCTCACCGCTGTCCTGCTCACCTTCGGCCGCCTCTCCGCGGATAATGAACTGGTCGCGTTGCGCGCCACTGGCGTCAGCATCACTCGCACTTCTGCCTCGCTCGCAATCATCGCGGTGGCGTGCACTGGTCTTTGTCTTTGGCTTAATGCGGTCGTCGCGCCCGCCGCCCAGCAGCGGGTGAAGAGCACCATCTTCGACATGGCGACGCGGAACCCCATCGCGCTCTTCGGCAGCGACCAGGTGATCGATCAGTTTCCCGGACGCAAAATCTATGTCGGAAAAAAGGAAGGAAACCATCTCGAGAACATTCTCGTCTTCGAGATGAACGCTGATTTCCTGCCCGTCCGCGTCACGCATGCCCGTACCGGAACGCTCGAGACCGACCTGCCGAATCAGCGCATCCTGATGCATCTCTACAACGCCCGCTACCAGCAGCGCGATGAGCATGACCCGCGCGACCTGCGTCGGATCAAGGATGGCATCTACATGGCGGAGGCGACGCTCCCGATCGGGCTGGAAGAGTTGTATTTGAAAGAAAGAAAACGCCCGTCGCGCTCGACGCTTTCCATCGCGGAGTTAGTCGACCAGTTGAAAACTGCGGCGACGGCGGGTGCGATCAGCGCCAGCCGCACCGAGCTGAGCAAACGCTTCTCTTTCCCGTTCTCCTGTCTCGCCTTCGCCGTCATGGCAGTGCCGCTCGGCATCACCGCGCATCGTCGCGAAACGTCCATCGGGTTCCTCATTAGCCTGATTGTCGCTTTCGCCTACTTCCTCTTCATCATCGGCGCCGATACTCTACGCAGTCAGCCGGAGTGGCATCCGGAACTGCTTGTCTGGGTGCCGAACTTCCTCTTTCTGGCATCGGTATCTTGCTCTTTCGCCGCGTCGCGCGGCGTTAAAATACCTCGTCGCAAATCCGGGACGGCGAAATCCCGACGGTGGGACTTTAGAGCTGGCTGGCTGAAACGATCGCGGTGCGTAAGCCGCTCGTGGTCTTTCGTTAACGTCGGCCGTGGAGTGCATGGCACGGCCCCTGCAAATGCTCCTGCTGCGCTGCGTGTTCGCGGCCGAAAAA
>JBKJKL010000162.1:0-17204 GCA_046597485.1 Chthoniobacterales bacterium | reverse complement strand
CTTCGAGGTGCCCGGCCACTCGCCCGGGAGTCTCTGTTACCTCTCGCGCGAAAACGGACTGCTCGTGGGTGGCGATGTGCTTTTCGCGGGCGGCGTGGGCCGCTGGGATTTGCCGGGTGGCGATGCCGATCTCCTCTTCGGCGGCATCCGGACGAAGCTCTATCCTCTCGGCGATGACATCACCGTCCTCCCGGGCCACGGTCCGACGACGACGATCGGCGAAGAGCGGCGGAGCAATCCGTTCGTCCGCTAACGCGCGCGGAGGTCGCGGCGAATTGCCTCGACCTCGCCCTGCAGGGCGCGCGCCTGGCGTTCGACGAATGCTCCGACGACACGGTGGCTGGCGTAGTCGGCATTCAGCCGGTCGGTCGCGCGCATCGTCTCGTGGAAACGGGCGCGAATCCGGCGATCGCGCAGGTCGCTGACCTCGGCCCGCAGCCGCCGCACGTCCCGGTTCAACTCATCGAGCGCGACGCGGTTCTGTAGTTGCCAATCGTCGCGCAGGCCGCGGTCGGGATTGACGAGCCGTGGGATGTCGATCCGCGGATCGTGCGCGGCGTTTTCGCGCGCAAACGCGGCACCAGGCAGAAGAGCAAGCGCCAGCAGGAGGGGGAGCGATTTCATGGCCACTCCGTTATGGAGAACGGCGGTCGCGCCGTCGCGCTAAATCCGAACCGCGAGCAGCTCGAGCTCATCGCGCAGCGGCTCCAAGCCGGCGATCTCGCGGACGACCGAAAGGAGTAAAGCGAGCGCGGACGGGACATGCTCGAGAAAGGCCCGGTTGCCTTTGACGAGACCGAGGAATCCGTAGGCGCCGAGCGCCTGCATGAGGCGCTGCATTGCGCAGAGCCGGAAGATCTCCTCGTCGTCCACGCGCAACGGCCAACCGTGCTGCTCGCGCAAAGCGCGGTAGATCGCGAAGAGATCGTCGCGCTCGTGCGCCGGCAGGCTCACGTAAGGATCGTAGAGGAGCGAGGCGAGATCGTATTTCGACAAGCCGGGACGCATTCCCTGGAAGTCGATCAGGCAGGCCTGGCCGTCGCGGATGATGATGTTCTGCGACTGGAAATCGCGATGAACCAGGACGCGCGGCAACCCTGCGAGCCGCTGCGCGATCTCACCCAGCGCAGGCAGCTGGGCCAACTCGGTGCGGCGCGTTTCCTCGATCTCGAAGACGCGGCCGAGGCAGTTCTCGAAGAAGTAATTTTGCTCCCAGAGATAAAGCTCGGCGTCGAACTCCTGCGGGAAATCGTGCTGGATCGCCTCCGCTTTTGCGAGCGGGAGGCAGTGCAATTTCGTGACCTCCTCCAACGCGGAACGATAAAGCGCGCGCCGCACCGGCCACGGTTCGTCGCGATAACTCCAGAGATCCGTCGCGCCGAGATCTTCGATCCAGATCAGGCCCTCCTGCGCGTCGTGCAGGAAAATTTTCGGGGCGCAAATGCCATTCGCGGAGAAGAACTCGGCGATCTGCACATAGTGCCGGTTCTCGGCGCGCTCGAGATTATACTTCACCAGGATCAACGAGTGATCCGGGCTGGAACGCACGCGGTAGAAGCGCCGGTCGGAGCCGCCTTTCTCGATCGGCGTGATCTCGACTTCCGCTTCGTCGAAACGCGGGAAGTGCCGCCGCGTCTGCGTCACGAGCAGATCGGTTTTGGTGGGCGATGAATAACGGGAGATCATGCGCAGGCGGAACGTCCGCACCTCATCCGCGCGCGCAACCGCGATTGCACCGCGCGAGGCGCACGCCATCGTCCGGCGTGGACGGCGTTCCCCTTACGCAAAAGCTGCTCGTGACCGCGGGCGGCTGGCCGGCCATGAAGCAGGCCCAGCAGCTCCACGCCGCCGGACGGGTGAGCGAGGCGAGCTACGCGCCGCCCGTTCTCTCCGGAATGGTCCGGGAGGGAACTCGCAATCTGCGCTCCGGCCTGCGAATCAAGACGGAGCGCGACGTCGAGAATCTCTGCACCTGCCGCGAGTCGCGCGAGTGGGGCAAGATTTGCCCGCACGCGTTGGCCGTCGGTCTCGCCGTTCTGCACCCACCGGCGCCCGCCGCCCCGTCGCCGGTAGAGACGAAGCCGGAGCGGAGCGGCCCGCGTTTTGTCGAGATCGGCTCCGAGAACGCGACGCCGCTCGGCTTCCATTTCATCCTCCCGCCGAACTTCGACTCCTCGTGGGCGAACGAGCAAATCATGATCGTGACCGAATTGGAGCTGGCCGGGAAACGCGTGCAGCCGAACTCGCTCCAGCCTAACGAGCGCTACGCTTGCGATCACTTCGACCTGAACGCGCTCGACGCTTTCCGCGAATTCTTCGACGAGGCGGAATTGATCGCGGCCATGCGGATCTATCCGCGCCGCCAATTTCTCCGCGTTTTGCGCGGTCTGCGCGGACATCCGCGCGTCACTTTTGGGAAGAAGACGGCGGTCGCGATCGCGACGGAAACCGTCCGCCCGCCGCTCCGGATCGCGCAGCGAGACACCGATACGCTCGTGCTCGAGTATGCGGGGAAAGGTGAGTTGCTGACAGCCGGAGGCGAGGCTTGGCTGCGCGACGGCGGCTCGTTCGCTCCGCTACGCGAGGCGCTTCCGGAGGAGTTCGCGCCGCTCACCACGGGACCGCTCACGCTGCGCGGGGAAAAGGCGCAGCGTTTCATCGCTTTCACCGCCGCCAGCCTGCGCGAGTGGTTCGACTTCGACACCGCTGCGCTGCCGCCAGTGCGAAAAGCGCGACCGCGTTTCGTCTTGAAGATCGAGGGTTCGCTGCGCGAAGTGCGCGCGGAATTGCGGGCGCGCTACGGTGACCTTTCCTTCGCCGTCACTACACCGGAGCCGGTCACGGTGCGCGATGAAGACGGGGGCATTCTCCTGCGCGATTTCGAGGCGGAACTCCAGGCGCTCGTCCGGCTAAGTTTTACCGTGCGCGGCGAACAGCTCGTGCTCGCAGGAGAGGAAGCGGTCGCGCGTTTCTTTGCCTTCACCTATCCGCAGCTCCAGAAGGAGTGGGAGGTGACGCTGTCGCCGCAGGCGACGAAAGCGAGCAGTGAACTGGAGCCACTCGCGCCGCGCGTCGAAGTCGTGGGTTCGGGCGAAGATTGGTTCGAGCTCCGCTACTCGCTCGCCACCCCGGACGGGACCGCCTTTTCCTCCGCTGAGCTGCAGCGGCTTCTCCGCTCCGGCCAGACGAAAACCAAACTGCGCAACGGCAAGACGGCCGTCTTCGACACGAGTGCGATCAGCGATTTCGAGGAAGTGTTGCGCGATGCCGAGCCGCGGCAGAATCAGCCGGGCGTTTATCGGATCTCGCGCGCGCATTCGGGATATCTGGCCGAGACGGCGGGCGAGATCGGCGCCGCCCTGATCGATCCGCGCGGCGCGCTCTCTCGCCTAACGAGTGATCCGGCGACTCCGCTTCCGCCGCTCGATGAGCGCCTGCGCGATTACCAGCGCGAGGGTGTGCGGTGGCTCTGGCGGCTCGCGCACAACCAGCTCGGCGGAGTTCTGGCGGACGAGATGGGCCTCGGAAAAACGGTACAGACGCTCGCGTTTTTGCGCGCTGGTTTTGAGGCCTCGGGTAGGGTGGGCGTCCCGCCCGCTGGTTGCGGCGTCTCGCCGCAACGAACTTTCAACGGCGCAAAAGTCCGCGAACGCGAGACGCGTTCGCCGGCGGGCGAGACGCCCACCCTACCCGGGACTGCGCCGTTCGCGGAGCCGGCATTGATTGTTTGCCCGACTTCGCTGGTGACGAACTGGAGAAACGAGGCGCGGCGGTTCGCGCCGAACTTGCGGGTGCTCGTGCTCGAGGGAGCAGATCGGCACGCGCGCTTCGGCCAGATCGCGACGAGCGATCTTGTCCTGACGAGTTACGCGTTGCTCCAGCGCGACGCGGAACGTTATCGCGGACTGCAGTTCTCGACCGCGATTCTCGACGAGGCGCAGCACATCAAGAATCCTGACACGCAGAATGCGCAGGCCGCGTTTGGCCTGCGCGCGCGGCACCGCTTTGTCCTCACCGGGACGCCGATCGAGAACTCGGTGCGCGATCTCTGGTCGATCATGAATTTCTGTCTGCCGGGCTACCTCGGCAGCCGCGCCGATTTCAAGGAGCGGTATGAGCAACCGCTCGCCCGCGGCGAGGCGCCGGGAGTGCAACGCCGCCTTGCGCGCCGGATGCGGCCGTTCCTCCTCCGCCGGAAGAAAAGCGAGGTGGCGAAGGAGCTGCCGGAGAAGATCGAACAGCAACTTCTCTGCGATCTCACGCCGGCCCAACAGGCGGCTTACGATGGGCTGCTGCGCGAGATTCAATCCGGCCTAACGAGTGGCCAGCCAGGGCAGGAGGGCGCGACCCGAATGAAAATGCTGGTCGGCCTCTTGCGTCTCCGCCAGGTCTGCTGCGACTTGCGCCTGCTCGGCACGGAGGGCGCCGGATCGGCCAAGCTCGAGCTCCTCGACGAGTTGCTCGAGGAAGCGATCGATGGCGGACATCGCGTGCTTGTCTTCAGTCAGTTCGTCTCGATGCTCGCCCTCATCCGCGAGCGGCTGGAAGGGCAGCAGATCCCCTATGCTTATCTCGACGGCTCCACGAAGGACCGGCAGACGGTGGTCGATCGCTTCCAAAAGGAAGCCGGCATCCCGGTTTTCCTGATGAGCCTGAAAGCAGGCGGCGTGGGACTGAACCTCTCCGCGGCAGACACCGTGGTGCATTTCGATCCGTGGTGGAACTACGCGGTCGAGGCGCAGGCGACGGACCGCGCGCATCGTATCGGTCAGACACGGGTGGTGACGGCCTACAAGCTGATCGCACGCGGCACGGTGGAGGAGAAGATCGTGCGGCTGCAGGATAAGAAGCGGAGCGCGAGCGAAGCGACCATCGGCAGCGAGGAGCCGCTCATGAGCGGCCTGACCACGCAGGATCTCGAAGAGCTGCTGAGCTGATCCGCGCGGCTGGGGCCATATCCCGCCCCGAAAATTAATGTCCGTTTGGGCGACGGGATACCGCTTCATCTTCTAGAAAGAAAGAGTTCCCCCTATGAACAAAACACGCCTACTCCTGGCGGTGGTCTGCGCCGCCGCTTTCCTCGATTTCGGTCCATGCGGTCACGCGCAGACGATTGCGCCCGCTTTTGCCACTGATTACTCCTTCGTCGATCTCGGCGCTGCCCCCGGCGTGCCGGTCAACTACGGTGGTTTAACTTTGAAGAGCGGCGATCCTAATACGCTCCTTCTAGGTGGAAGCGCGAACGGCGGAAACGGCGCGGTCTACGCCATCGGAGTCCTGCGCGACTCAAATAATCACATTACCGCCTTCTCAGGCACGGCCACTCTTTTCTCGACCGCGCCCGGCATCGACGGCGGTCTGGCCTACGGGCCGGGCGGCGTGCTCTTCTTTACTGGCTATCCGAGCAATCAACTCGGCGAAATCAAACCCGGGAGCACGGTTCCCGACAAGACGATCGACCTTAACGCACTCGGCGTGGTCAGCTCTGTCGGAACAGTCCAATTTGTTCCTGCCGGTTTTCCCGATGCCGGGGGCCTTCGCATTGCCTCGTATAATGGCGGCGGCCTTTACTCCGGCACGCTGAGTTCCGATGGCGCCGGAACGTTCAATCTCTCCGGTATTACTTTACGAGTGACCACCGGCTTTGGACCGGAGGGAATTCTTTTTGTCCCATCCGGCGCGCCGGCCTTCATCGGTCCGAGCATGTTGATCTCTGAATACAGCGCGAATCGGATCTCCGCCTACGACCTGGACAGCAACGGCATTCCCATTCCGGCTTCGCGCCGCGACTTCATGACTGGCCTGAGCGGTGCGCTCGGCGCCTTTACCGACCCGCTGACAAAGGATTTCCTGTTCTCCACCTTCGGCGGAAGCAATCGCGTCATTGCCGTTCGGGGGTTTGTCGTTCCGCCATGCACGCCGCCGCCTCCTGGCATGGTTAGTTGGTATCCGCTCGATGGCACTGCTGTTGACATCCAGAGCGGCAACAACGGCACTCCGCAAGGCAATGTCACTTTCGTTAACGGAAAGGTCAATCAAGCCGCCAGCCTCGGCGGGACCGGCAATACCATGGGCAGCGGCGACCGCATTCTAGTCGGGAATCCCGCTAATCTACGCCTGCAAGATTTCACGATTGATGCATGGGTTAAGCGCGCTAGTTCCACCATCGTGACGAACAATGGGCGTCCGGGAGTAGAAGGCGGCGTCTTCTTCGCCTACGGCGATCGCGGCTACGGATTCGGTATTGACCAGGCGACTAGCCGCCTCTTTTTAACTCAAGTGGAAGTTTCTGCCGTGTTCTCGACCAGCACGATCACTGATACGAACTATCATCATGTAGCGGTGACGAAGTCGGGCGGCACTGTCACGTTCTACATTGATGGGGTGGCCAACACGCCCGTCAGTTACAACCCAACTTTCACCTTCGCGACGAACGCGGCCATCGGCGCCCGCGGCGACAGTGATGTGCAGAATGCCTTCTTCGGCAATGTGGATGAACTTGAAATCTTCAACCGCCCGCTCACCGCGCAAGAGGTCGCGGCGATCGTCAACGCAGGCATCTCCGGGAAGTGCCGCACCTGCACGCCGCCGCCAGCAAATATGGTTAGTTGGTATCCGGGCGATGGTAATGCTAACGACATCCAAGGCGGTAACAATGGCACGCTGCAAAACGGCGCCACCTTTGCGCCTGGATTCGTTAACCAGGCATTCAGTTTTGATGGCGTCGACGACCAGGTCACGGTGCCGCACAACGCCAATCAAAACACCGGTAGCCAGATCACGATCGACGCGTGGGTTTATCCCATTACCAACGCTCACGGGCGGACTATCTTTCAAAAGCGTTCGAGCGGTAACATCGGCGGGTATGTCCTCGAGAGCACGGCACAGCCCTCCGGCGCGGACAACGGGCTCCAGTGGGTAATTATGATCGGCGGCGTCTACCGTTTCGTGCAAACGCCTGCCAACGTTCTGACCCTCGGCACCTGGCAGCATGTCGCGGCTACCTACAACGGAGCGGTCATGAAGGTCTACGTGAACGGCGTCGAGGTAGCCAGCAGGGCCCAGACAGGCGCAATCGATCCCGTCACGGACCCGGTGGTGATCGGCCGAAATGTGGCGAATCCGTCAATCGCCTGGCACGGATTGTTGGACGAAATCGAGCTCTTCAACCGCGCACTCTCGCAAGGAGAGATTCAAGCGATCGTCAATGCCGGCAACGCCGGCAAGTGCCGGACCGCGCAGTGCCCCACGATCGTCCTAAGTCCTGCAACGCTTCCGAACGGGACAGCTGGTTCGCCTTACAACCAGACCATCAGCGCCAGCGGCAGTGGCAACGTCACTTACACCTTTGCGGTGACTAACGGCTCACTTCCTCCGGGTTTAACCTTAAGCTCATCCGGTCAGATCACGGGCACACCTACCGCGACCGGCCCCTTTAATTTCACCGTTACGGCCACAGACCCAAGCAACTGCACCGGCAGCCAGGGTTACTCTATTACCATCAGCTGTCCGACGATCAGCGTGAATCCAGCCTCATTGCCCGCGGGGACGGTTGGCTCAGCCTACAACCAGACGGTCAGCGCCAGCGGCGGCAGTGGCTCCTACACTTTCGCGGTGACAGGCGGTTCGCTGCCAACGGGATTGACCCTCACCTCGACGAGCGGCCAAATTTCCGGCACTCCGACGACGACCAGCGGCAGTCCATTTAGCTTTACCGTTACGGCAACCGATGCCAGCACCAGCTGCATGGGCAGCCGTGGTTACTCGATCGCGATCAACTGTCCGGCGATCACCCTGAGCCCCTCGTCTCTGCCGAGCGGGACCGTGGGCGCATCGTACAGCCAGACGATCTCAGCCAGCGGAACGGCGGGGCCCTATAGCTTTTCCGTGACGACTGGTTCGCTGCCGCCCGGCTTGATGCTTTCCACGGCCGGTCAACTCTCTGGCACGCCGACTCAATCCGGCTCCTCTACCTTTACGGTCACGGCGACTGATGCCACTGCCGGATGCTCGGGTAGTCGCGCCTATTCCGTCACAGTTAATCCAACAAATGATTGTCAGGTTTGCCACAAGCGCGGGCAGCAGACGCTGATGTTGCCGTGCAACAGCCTGGAGTTTCAGCGGCACATCGATCATGGCGACACCATGGGGGCCTGCCCGCCGCCGCCGGAACCGACGAAGAACGTCGACTAGCGTGCTATAAATACAGAGCGCCGAAGCGCAGAGACTAGCGCTTCGCGCGCCGGAACTTTTCCTCGATCAGGTCGTGCACCTTGGCACCGATCGCCGGATGGTCGAGGCGCTCGAGGACTTCGTTGAGAAAGCCGATGACAAGAAGACGATGCGCGACCTGCTTCGGAATGCCGCGGGCGAGCAGGTAGAAAAGCTCGTCTTCGTGAAGTTGGCCGGAGGTGGCGCCGTGGCTGCACTTCACATTATCCGCCAGGATCTCGAGACCGGGCATCGAGTTCGCCTCGGCGTCATCGCTCAGGAGGAGATTCCGCACTGTCTGATAAGCGTCGGTGAAATGCGCGGCCGGCTCGACCCGAATCAGCCCGCCGAAGGTGACGCGTGAGCGGGCGTTGAGCGAGTTCTTATAAAGCAGATCACTCGTGGTGTGCGGCGACGCGTGATCCTGCAACGTGCGGGCGTCGAATTCCTGCGCCCCATCCGCGACCGCGACAGAAAGCAAATCGCTCCGCGCGCCTTCGCCGGCCAGTCGGCTAAAGCTTTCGAAGCGCGAGTAGGAACCGCCGACGTTCACGTTCAAGCTCTTCGCCGAACCGTCGCGCTCCGTGGAAGTCGCGTTCATCTGGAGGGAGAGTGTCTGCTCATTCCAATCCTGCGTGCAGACGTAGGTGATCTTCGCGCCGCGGCCGACGACGAGGTCATTCACGCCGCAGGCGAAGCCACGGCGGCCGGGATGCGTCGAGCGGAAATGCTCGACCACTGTGACTTTCGAAAGCTCATCCGCCACGAGGAGGGTGTGCGGGAAAACGGCGGCACTCTCGCCGGAGAGCCAGTGGAAAATTTCGATCGGCAGCTCCACCTCCACCCCGCGCGGGACGTAAACAAACGTGCCGGAGCGGACAAGCGCTTCGTGGAGCGCGGCGAACTTGGCCGAGCCGAGCACGGCCGGCTGGGTCATGAAATGTTTGCGGAAAAGTTCCTCGTGCTCGATCAAGCCGCGCTCGAGCGGCTTCACGATCACGCCTGCGGCACGAAGCGCCTCGTTCAGCGGATCGCGCTGGACAAGATGTTCGTCGGCAAAGATCAAGCGAGCCGCGACGTCCTCGACGATCGTCGAGCGTTCCAGGATCTGCGCGCGGGTCGCCTTGTCCACCGGCGGATGAAAAACGAACGGCGCGAGGTCGGGGGCGCCGACGTTGGAGAAACGCCAGAGCTGCTCGTTGCGCGTCGGTTGCGGAAGCAACGCGAATCGATTCCACGCGTCCTGCTGCCGGGCGCGAAACCATTCCGGCAGATCGGCGTTCCGACCGTCAGGAATCCCGGAGAGAATCGCGGGCGCAGCTTGTGCCTGCGGCGATTCGATCTCCATCACGTCCTCAAGCACAGCGGTCTCGTGGGCCATTGTCGACTCCAGAAGGTAAGTAGCGGCTGCGCTGGGCGCTAGCCGACCGAACCTTCCATCTCGAGTTCGATGAGGCGCTTCAGCTCGACGCTGTATTCCATCGGGAACTGGCGGACGAGGTCGTTGACGAACCCGTTCACACTCAGGCTCATGGCCTGCGCTTCGGAGAGGCCGCGCTGCTGCATGTAGAAGATCTGCTCCGCCGAAACCTGCGAGACGCTCGCCTCGTGCTGCACGCTGTTCCCGGTCCCGCGGACGGTGATCGCGGGATAGGTATCCGTGCGGCTGTTCGAGTTGATCAGGAGCGCGTCGCACTCCGTATTGTTCTTGCAGTTCTTGAGGTGCTTCGGGACGTGGACGAGGCCGCGATAAGTCGAGCGGCCGGTGCCGATACTGATCGATTTCGAGATGATATTGCTCGTCGTCTCATCGGCGGCGTGCACCATCTTCGCGCCGGTATCCTGATGCTGGCCGTTGCTCGCGAGCGCAATGCTCAGCACTTCGCCGCGCGCTTTCCGGCCTTTCAGGACGACGCCCGGATATTTCATGGTGAGGCGGGAACCGATGTTGCAATCGATCCACTTCACTTCGGCTTCTTCGTGCGCGATGGCGCGCTTGGTCACGAGATTGAAGACGTTGTTCGACCAGTTTTGGACAGTGATGTACTGGATCTTCGCACCCTTCATCGCCACGAGTTCGACAACCGCGCTGTGCAGCGTGGCGGTGTTAAACTTCGGCGCAGTGCAGCCTTCCATGTAGGTCAACTCGGCGCCTTCATCGACGATGATGAGGATGCGTTCGAACTGGCCGAAATTCTCCGCGTTGATCCGGAAGTAAGCCTGGAGCGGGTGCTTCACCTTCACGCCCGGCGGGACATAGATAAATGAGCCACCGCTGAAGACAGCCGAGTTCAGCGCGCTGAACTTATTGTCGCCGGTCGGGATCACCTTGCCGAACCACTTCCGGAAAATTTCCGGGTGATGCTTCAAGCCGTCGGCCGAGCCGACAAAGATCACGCCCTGCTCGCCGACCGCTTTTTTGATGTTCGAATAGACCGCCTCGCTGTCGAACTGCGCCTCGACCCCGGCAAGAAATTTGCGCTCCTGCTCCGGGATACCGAGCCGCTCGAAGGTGCGCTTTACGTCATCGGGCACGTCTTCCCAGCTCTTCTTCGCCTGGGTGCCGCCGCTCAGGTAATAACGGATATTTTGAAAAACGATCGCTTCCAAGTCCTTGCTCGCCCAATGCGTCGGCATCGGTTTGCTCAGGAAAGTCTGCAGGGCCTTGAGGCGGAACTCGCGGACCCAATCCGGGTCTTCCTTCACGTTGGAAATAAAATGAATCGTGTCCTCGCTCAGGCCGATGCCGGCGTCGTGGACTGCGGGAACGTCGTAGCGAAAGTCGCCTTTGTTCCGTTCGATCTCGAGCACTGACTGTTCGTTAGGCATAATTTTCTCCTTAGGCTGCGGCGGGCTCGGCGAGAATCTCGCGCACCCATTCGTAGCCTTTTTCTTCCAGTTCGAGGGCCAGGTTCTTGCCGCCGCTGCGCACAATCTGCCCCTTCACCATCACGTGCACATGGTCCGGCACGATGTAGTCGAGCAGCCGCTGGTAATGCGTGATCAGGAGCACACCCAGCTCCGGGCCGCGCAAGGCGTTCACGCCATTGGCCACAATCTTGAGCGCGTCGATATCGAGACCGCTATCCGTTTCATCGAGCACGGCATACTTCGGTTTCAACATCGCCATCTGCAAAATTTCGTTCCGCTTCTTCTCCCCGCCAGAGAAGCCTTCGTTGACCGAACGCGAGGTGAAGGAGCGATCCATCTCGAGCATATCCATCTTCTCGTAGAGGTCGGCGTAATAATCGGTCGCTTCGAGTTCCTCACCCTCCGGGAGACGGGCCTGGACCGCGGCGCGGAGAAAGTTGGCAATCGTGACCCCAGGAATCTCGCTGGGATATTGGAAGGCGAGGAAGACGCCCTTCCGCGCGCGGACATCCGGCGCGAGGGCGAGAATATCCTCGCCGTCCATCGTGACCGAGCCGCTCGTCACCTCGTAATCGGGATGACCGGCCAGAACCTTCGCGAGGGTGCTCTTGCCCGAGCCGTTCGGCCCCATGATGGCGTGGACCTCACCCTTCGGCACGGTCAGGCTCAGGCCTCGGATGATCTCCTGCCCGGCGATGCCGGCGTGTAAATCTCGAATCTCCAGTCGGTTCATTTGCAGGCTATCAAGCTAGCCCAGAAAGACCGATTCGCTACCGCGATTCAGGCCCCGAGGGCCGCGAGTGACTCCCGGTCGACCGGGATCGACTGGCTGATGGAGAAGATCTCCACCGCCTCTTCGAACCCCGCGACCCGGAAGCTGCCGAGAGCGCTGACTTCGAAGTGCTCGAGGACGAGCGTGGCCACGCTCCGGCTCACGACCAACTCGCAATCGACCTGCTTCGTCAGCTCCTGCAGCCGCCAGCTCACATTGACCGCGTCGCCGATGACGGTGAACTCCATCCGCCGTGGCGAACCGATGTTGCCGACGACCACGTCGCCTTGGTTGATCGCGATGCCGGCGCGCAGTTCGGTCAACCCGCGGCGCCGCCACTCCGCATTCAACCGCACCAGCTCTTCGCGCATGGCGAGGCCGGCGCGGACGGCATTGGCGGCGTCGTTGGTCGCTCCTTCGCTCTGCACGTTCCCCCAGACGGCCATGACGGCGTCGCCGATGAACTTGTCGAGCGTGCCGCCATAACGAAAAACGCACTCGACCATCGCACTGAGGTATTCGTTGAGCTGCGCGACGAGCGCCTGCGGGTCGGTCTTGGCGCTGACCAGGGTGTAGCCGCGGATGTCGGAAAAGAGGATGGCCGCCGGGCGGACGACGCCGCCTAACGACTGCTGGAAAACTGCGGGGCGGTCGAGCATCTCCTGGACAACATTGCTCGAGACATACTTCTCGAGGGTGCGCCGGACGCGTGCTTTCTCCACCCGCTCCGAGGTGAAATCGCAGATGAAGCCAAGCACCACCGTCAGGTCAAGCTGGAGCAGCACCGGCAGACAAGGGATGTAGGACGACCAGGAATCGAAAGCCGCGAGCGTGAGCCGGACGTGGGCCAGGTTCAGCCCGACGAGCAGGGCCAGCCGCAGCCAAGGCGAACGGACCGAGAGCGAGAGGATCACCGCCAGGATGGCCGCGCCGAGCGTGAAGAGCTGCGTCACCCCATGCGTCGGCTCGGTGAGGAACTGGTGGTGGATGGCCGCGTTGACTGCGTTGAGGTGCAACTCCGGGCCCGGCATGGAGCCGAAGGGCGTGGCATGCTCGTCGTGCTGCCAGTTCCCTTCTGCGCCCACGAGCACGATCTTCCCGCGGAAGAATTCGCCGTTTTGGTAGTTCCGCTTCCAATAATCCGGGACGAAAATTTCAAAGATTGAGCGCGGCGGAAAGCCTTCGCGCGCGCCGCCCGTGAAGCGGAACAGATGGTCGTCCAGGTTCGGCGGCACGACGCCGGCCAGGCCGGCCTTGGTCAAACCGCGGCCGCCGAGCGAGAGGAAACGCTCCGATTGCTCGCCGAGCGCCGTTCCTTGGATCTGCTCAAAGGTGGTATGGAAACGCGCGCGCCGGACTACGTCATCGTTGTCCGGCCAAAAGTTGGTGTAAGCGACGCGGTCATCCATCGGCGTCGTCTGCGGGACGAGTGAATCGGTCGGCCGGGTGTGACTCGCCACCTGCGTCATGAACCCAACGGAGACGGTGTCGATGAAGTTGCTTCCGATCACGACGTGGTCGCGATATTTCTCGAGCGCGAGCCGCAGCGGTTCGTCGCCGGTCGTCGGGGTCGGGAAGGTGAGATCGAAGATAACCACCTTCGCGCCGGCCTCGATCAGCCGCTCGAGAACGAGGCCATAGACCTCACGCGGCCACGGCCAGAGCTTTGCCATCGAGCGCAAGGCGCGGTCTTCGATCGAGCCGGGGACGAGGCCATTCATCTCGTCGATATCGAGCTCCTGGTCGAGGCTGACGGAGTTGGAGTCGATCGCGAGGAAGACAAGATCCGGGTTCGCCGGCGCCTTCCGGCCGGCGCGCGCCACCGCATCCCGCAATAAGCTCCGCACGTGCGCGTAAGAAAACGGCGAGAAGAAATCGAGCGCGAGAACCGTCACTACGACGACGACGGCGATGCCGGTGACGGCGATCAAGCGCTTGCGAAACACGTCCTCGATTGAGCGGGAAGCATGCCTCGCCGGAAACCCTTCGCCGCAACGCCGGAGCGGCATGGAGACTGCTAAATCGATCTTCGTGGGCGCCCCTATCACTCGACTCATTTGTGTCGGCTACCTCTTTGTGGCCGCGAGCCACGCCTCTGCCCAGCTATCGGTTACACCGCCGGAATTGTTCGCGCCGCTTCCGGCTCTACCAGCCACGACGTCGAGCGGGATGTTGCTCGCGCAAAACGACGCCGCGATTGAGCAAATGCGTCTGCGGCGCGGCGCCGTCGCGCCGGTCAACACGGCCGGCGTCACGGCCGATGGTTCGGTCATCGCGCCGGAGGCCAGCGTCTCGGAAGACGACAGCTTTGGCGCTCAGCAGATTCTCAAGACACAGGAGAAGGTGCGCTCTTTCGTCGTCACGGGCAGCGCGTCCTTCACCTATACGAACAACGTCGCCCTGGCGCGGCGGGACGAGCGCTCCGACGTCTTCGGGGTGGTTGATGCTGGACTGAGCTGGTCGCACCCGATCACGCGGGAGCTGGAGGCAGGCCTGGCCGGTCGCGCGTCCATCTTCACCTATAATCGCACGCCAGCGCTCAACTTTGAGAATCTGAATTTCTCCGCGGGTCTCACCTGGATACCGCGCGCCCTGGGCGGCTGGGGCCTGTCTGCCCGCTACGATCTCACCGAGCTGCTGAACCGCGACAGCGAGCAAATCTTGCGGGAGCACGCGCTCAGTCTCTCGCTCCAAAAGAGCTTCGCGCTCGGGCGCTCCCATGGTTTCAGTCTTGGCCTGAATACAACACTGGCCGTCGCCGAACCGAGTAACGCCGAACGGCAGCAAGTGAGCGCCTTCATCTCCTATCACCTGCAAATCACGCGCAGCCTCTCGAGCGACTGGCTTTTCCGGCCGACCTTCCAGCTTTACACCAGCGTCGACCGGAAGGATTTCAACCAGATCCTGTCCTGGACGCTGCGTTACCGGCTGACGAGCTGGGCGGAAGCGACCGCTTCGCTCAACTACGGCGCGAACCGCTCGGACCACGCCGTCTTTGACTACGACGTCTTCACGAACGGTCTCGGCCTCGGCCTCCAGATCCGCTTCTAAGCGATCGCGGCTCAGCGGCCAACAGGGCAGTGGCGCAAGGCGCGCCGCCGGCGATAGACTGGCTCTCGTGGCGACCGGAACATCCGTCTTTGTCCTTGGTGCGACACGGGCGACGCTCATCCCGCGACCGCCCGTCGGAGTCACGCGTCCGTCGTCCGCTCTGCGCGCTCACCCCACTCGCCACAGCACCTCCTTTCCCTCCCGTCGAGCATTGCCCGCAAACGCGAAAACGCGCGGGGAGCAGGGCTCCACCGCGCGTCTTGTCACCCGGCGTCGCCGCCGGGAAGTTGGCTATTGTTTAGCGAGTCACCTGCACGATGCCGCCGCCGTCGTTCTCATAGGTCGCTTGCGGCGAGAGGAGTAGGGCGTGCAGTTCGCCGTTCGAGTCGTAGGCCGTAGCCACGATCTGGCTCTTGTCGTTGATCGCGGTGGCGCTGAGGAGGTGGAACTTCTCTGAGGCGCTGCCGATCATTTCGTTCAGATCTTTCATGCCGGTGGCCGAGCTATAGTAAAAGGCAGCCTGGTTCGACCTTGAAACAGCGGGATCAGTCCCGACCAAGCCGTTCACTTCCGGCTTGAAGCTATAACCGACAATCTCGTCGAGGTTGTTCACCCCGACCGCGACACTGAAGTCGTCGCCAGCGGACTTCGGGCTCAAGGAGCCGAGGTCCATCATCTTGCCGCCATCAGAAATAAAAGCGTGATAGCGGCTGTCGAAAGCCGAGAGGGTGGAGTATCCGACCACGTGATTGGCGGCATTGATCGCAATGCCGTAGCTCGAAGGACCTCCGAGCGTGCCGAGATCCTGCATCGGAACCGCGAAACCACGGCCGGGGCTGGGAGCCTGCACGACGAAGGCATGCGTGGCACCGATCGACCGGCTTTTGATCTGCGAGGTGCCGGTGATGAAGTTGTTCTCGTTGATCCCCATCGCTTGGGCGTAGGGCCCGCCGAGCGTGCCGAGATCGAGCATGCCGCTCGAGGTGCTCCAGAAAAACGCGCGGGCACATTCCCCATCGAGGCTCGAACCGGAGGAGCCAACGACGTTCTGCAGATTGTTAACCCCGTTCGCCCGGCTAAAGAGCGCACCGCGCAGCGTACCCAGGTCCGCAGCCAAGCCGTCTTTAAAGAGAGCGGCGTGATTGAAGTCGCCCTTCACCAGCGTGTCGCCGGCGGCGAGTCCGTCCACATTGATCGCGAAAGCGCGGCTGCCCGCGTCGCCGATTTCTTTTCGGCCGCCGTAGCCGGCGCCTTCAAAGCGGAAAGCGCGCGATTCTGCGCCCGTGCCGTAGGTCCCAATGACCTGGCTGGCGTCGTTCATGCCAATGGGCGTGGCTAGGCTCATCCCGGAGACAGTGCCGACATCTTTCACACTGAAAGTCTGGGAGTGAACAGTCACGACGGTGAGAGCACAGGCGGCGACGGCGCCGAGTAGCGTAACGGTGGAAGAAACGCGGCGCGTAGGACGGAGCGCGGCCGGAGATTGCTGGTAGTTGGTTGTAATTTCCATAAATATAAGAAAGCAGGCTTAATGCCGAGCTAGAGGTCAGAAGAGGAAAAAAATTGAGGCCGCACATTCCACGACGATCGGCTGCCGACGCAGAGCCTCATGACTTCTTCTAATGAGACGCCACGTGAAGACGCTTCCGGCGCGCGGCTCCTTGCTTGCCGGCCGATGACGTAGCGCAATATCCCCTTCAACACCTATTGCCCTCGCCATTTAGAGAAAGGCAGCAAGACAGAGAGGAGACGTGCCATAGCGGCAACAGGCTCGCAGCCGTTCTAGCCCCGTCGCGGCGTCTTTGTTCGGCGCCGCTGAGCCGAGCGATCACAAGACACGGCACATCGCGTGCTCTCAATAAGATCGCTTATGATGGTACGACTCACTCTCTTCGCCGCCGTGCTTGCCGTGGCAGCGACTGCCTGGTCGGAACCGCTTCGCGAAGCTCGGGTGAACAAGATTATCAACGAGGTCTCGCTCGTCGACGCGCAAGCGAAAGCCCGGCCCGCTCAGCTCAACGAAGTGGTGAAAGAAGAGATTGGTCTGAAGACCGGCGTGAAATCCCGCTCCGAGCTCGTCTTCCAGGATGAGACGTTAATGCGCGTCGGTCCCGAAAGCTTCTTTAGTTTCCGTCCCGGCACGCGCGAGATGGCCTTGCGCGAGGGCACCATGCTCCTTCAGGTGCCAAAGGGCATTGGCGGCGCCAAGATCCGCACCGCGGCCATTACCGCGTCGATCACCGGCACTACGATCATGCTCGAGCACGTGCCGAAGAAGCACATCAAGGTGCTCGTCCTC
>JBKJKL010000468.1:0-5282 GCA_046597485.1 Chthoniobacterales bacterium | reverse complement strand
CGGCCGCGGCGGCGAGCGTTGCGTCGACGGCCGCTGCCTCTGTGGGATGAATCGCGTGATAGTAATCGTTCGACTTCGCGAGGTCGTCCTTGCGCTGCAAGAGCGCGTCGAAGCGCTCGCGCCGGCTTAGCTCGTAAACCTTGTCCATCTTGATCGCCTCGAACGGGCAAACCTCGACGCAGATCTGGCAGCTCATGCAGACCGAGATGTCGATGTCGAAGGTGGCGGGGTAGAACTGCGGCTTGCCGATGTAGTCCGGCTTCTTGTCCTTGCTCTTGACGATGTAGATGCACTGCGGCGGGCATTCCTTTTCGCAAATCTGGCAGGCCACGCAGCGGAGGCCGTCGTGTGAGCTTTCGCCATCGAAAACGAGGAAGGGGAAGTTGCGATAATTCTCCGGCAGCGTGCGCCGCTCTTCCGGATATTGGATCGTCGTGAGGCGGTCCTTCTCGAAATAGCTGCCGACGAAATTGCGGGCCGTCACGGCCATGCCCTTGAGGATCCCTGTGCCGATCATTGTCCTTGGGCTGGTTGATTAACGAGCACGGCGCACCTGCGCGAGTCTAAACTGCGGCGGCTGGCGGCATCGCGTGCGCCAGCTCGCTGACCGGATCAATCTGCCAGCGCGCCGCCACGGCTTCGAGCTCGGGGTTCAGCGGCCAGCGATCGGGCAGGGGATCGCCGGTATGTTCCGGGTTCCCGCCCTTCAAGGTCATGCAATTCGCGTTGTCGCCGATCTCTGCGATGCGCTCGACCTCCTCGTCGGACAGCGTCACTTCCGGCAAAGCGGCCAGCTCTTCGACTTTGGCTTCGATGGGCTTCGCGTTCGCGCCGGCCTCCTGGATGAACGTCGGGACCACGCACTCGATCGGCGCGTGTTGCAGGTTCCAGATGCAGGCGAGCTGCAACATGGTGAGGCCGTGCGCCTCGGCGATGTCGCGCATTTCCTCGATCTTCGCCGCACCGGCGTCGACCCAGCCGGCTGGCCGGAAGGTGCGATGATCGCGCGCGGCAAACTGATGGCCTGCTTTTACGTCGTCGTGGAAAAGTCCGCCGTAATCGACGACACGCGTCAGCACTTTTACGCCCGTCTTCACCGCTGCCGCCAGGACGAGCCGTCCGGGCCAGGGCTCGAGCGGATTGAGAATGATCATGGCCCAATCGATCAAACCCTGGAAACGCTCGAGCGCGAGAATGAGGTCAAGCGTAAAACCGTTGGCCGGCCCCGGCGCGATGCCAAGCTGACTCGTTAGGCCAGCGTCCTTCAGCTTCGCCAGGCCGTTCCAGACGGCATCGGCAGTGAAGCCCATTTCGTCCGGGTTATGCAGCAGGAGCAGATCGAAGTGGTCGACGCGGCAGCGGGCGAGCGATTTCTCGGTCGCCTCGCGCAAGTAGCTGGCAAACTCGGTCGGCTTGCGCAGAGCCGGGCTGGTGAAACGCGGAAAGCCCTTCGAGCCTTCGCGCTCACCTTTGTAGAAGTCGTGCCCGACTGCGCCAACCAGGCAGTAGCTCTCACGCGGCAAGCCCTCGAGCGCGCGGCCGAGCAGGCTGTCGGCCTCGCCGGTGCCGTAAACGTCGGCGGTCAGGAAGGTGCGAATCCCGCGCTCGTAGGCGAGGCGGACGAGATCCACAAAGCGCTCGTCTTTGATCGCTTCGCCAAAGTGCATGAAGCGCCCGCCGCCCCACATTCCAAACGCCGTCCTGGTCAGCTGCATCGGGGCAAATTAGCGGTCAACTTCGCCCATCACAATGTCGACACTGCCGAGAATCACCATCACGTCAGCCACGACGTGGCCGAGGCACATGTCTTCGAGGACGGTCAAGTTGATGAAGCTGGGCGGTCGCACCCGATAGCGGTAGGGGCTCGCGCCGCCTTCGCTGATCAAATAGAAACCAAGCTCGCCTTTCGGGCCTTCGATGCGGCCGTAGGCTTCGCCGACGGGCGGCTTGAAGGCGCGCAGCTTAACCTTCGGATTGATGACCGGCCCGTCCGGGATCGCGGCGAAAGCTTGCTGCAGAATGCCGATCGTCTCGCGCATCTCGAGCGCACGGATCATGAGCCGATCGTAAACATCGCCGTGATCGCCAAGCGGGATGCGGAACTTGAAGCGCGGGTAAATGCCGTAGCCGTCCACTTTCCGTAGATCGTAGTTCACACCGCTCGCGCGCAGCATTGGGCCCGTGATGCCGGCGTTCACCGCCAGCTCGGCGGACAATTTCCCGATGCCCTGGGTGCGGACGATGACGATCTCGTTTCGCGTGATCAACTTCTCAAATTCATCGAGAAAACGCGGGAAGGCGTCGACGAGCTGGCGCGCGGCGGCGAGCCACTCCGGCGAAGCATCGACCCGGCAACCGCCGAAGCGCATGTAATCGCACATCATGCGTGAACCGGTGAGCGACTCGAACAGGTCGAGCACCTTCTCGCGTTCGCGGAACGCATACATGAGCGGCGTGCCCCACGCGCCCATATCGCTGAGGAGGAAACCGAGGAGCGAAGTGTGATTCTGCAGGCGCGTCATTTCCGCGAGGATGACGCGGAGATACTCGGCGCGTTCCGGGACTTCGATGCCGGCCAGCTTCTCGACGGCGAGGGCGTAGCCCCAGTTGTTCGAGAGCGAGGCGAAATAATCGAGCCGATCGGTGTAGGGCATCGTCCCGAGGTAGCTGACGCGTTCGCCGATCTGCTCGTGATTGCGATGCAGGTAACCGAAGACCGGCTTCAGCTTGGTCACGATTTCGCCATCGAGCGCAACATTCATCCGGAAGACGCCGTGCGTAGACGGGTGCTGCGGCCCCATCGAGATCTCAAGCAGCTCGCCCTCGATCCGGGAACTCATGGCGCGCGGCGGCGGCGCCTCGGCCAGCTCGTGAAATCCTGCGGCGCTCATTCCTGCGGGGTTAGCGTTTCGCTCACCGCCGGCCGCCGCGAGTAATGTTCCTTCGCGCGCTCGAGCACTTCGTCGTGCGGCGTGGGCTCGTACTCATAATCATCCGGCGCCACGTAGTCCTTTCGCATCGGGAAATCGGTGAACTCGTCCCACATCAGGATGCGGCGCAGATCGGGATGGCCATCGAACTGGACGCCGTAGAGATCGAAGATCTCGCGCTCCTGAAATTCGGCGCTGCGCCAGACCGGCGTGAGCGACGGGACGTGCACCTGCTCGCCGCGGTCCGCGGTGCGGAGGCGGAGGATGACCGGGCCGTGCTTCAAGGAGATCGAGTAGAGATGGTAAACCGCCTCGAGGTAACCAGCGAAATGCTGCTCCTCCGTTTGCGTCACTTCCTTCTCCTCGCCATCGACCATCTGCTTCATCTTCACCGTCTTTTTCACGATGCGGTCGAGCCAGTCGACGCCGGTCACGTTCGAGCAAAAATCGAGACGGAGCGCGGAATCTTCGTGTAGAAAACGGGCCACGCGGAGCGCGTGCTCGTTGTTCACGTGCAGCGACGGTTGATTAGCCGGGCCGGGATTCGGCACGATCTCGATCTTCGCGCCGGGCACGGCCTCTTCCGCGCGAGCCTTGATGCTTTCGGGCGCCTCCATCCGTCAGGCGCGCTCGACGAGCGGCGGATGGAACAAGTCGGGATTCGCTGGCGGGACGAGATCGTGTTCTCCGAAGGCTGGCACTGGAAACTCGCCTGGGTGATTGGCAGTGAGGTGCTCGGCCTGGCCCGGTCCGGTTAATTTTTGCTCGTCGATCTTGCGCTGCAATTCCATGAACGCATGGAGCAATGCCTCTGGCCGGGGCGGACAGCCGGGGATGTAAACATCGACTGGAATGTAGCGGTCGATCCCCTTGAGCACGTTGTAGCCTTGCTTAAACGGGCCGCCGGAAATCGCGCAGGCGCCCATCGCGATCACGTATTTCGGATCGGGCATCTGGTTGTAAAGCCGCACCACTTGCGGCGCCATTTTCTTCGTCACCGTGCCGGCCACGATCATCAGGTCGGCCTGCCGCGGCGATGGCCGGAAGACTTCGCCTCCGAAGCGGGCGAGATCGTAGCGGGAAGCGGCGGCACAGATCATCTCGATCGCGCAACAGGCAAGCCCGAACTGGAGCGGCCAGATGGAATTGCGGCGGCCCCAGTTATAAACCTCCTGCAAGGACGTGACCCAGACGCCCTGCTTCTGCAGCTCGCTGCGCAATCCTTCGTCCAGCGTCTCGCTCATCGGGACCAGTCTAGACAGCCTTTGCCCCAAGCCCAAACAAGACCTTCCAGCAGAAGGAGGAGGAAGACGAGGATAGCGATAAATGCGCCCACCGGCAGCTCGGTGAAGGCGACCGCGAAAGGGACGAGGAAGATCGCCTCCACGTCGAAGACGAGAAAGATGATCGCGTAGAGATAATACTGAGAGCGGAACTGGATGCGCGCCTCGCCTAACGATTCCATGCCGCACTCGTAGGTCGCGTTCTTATCCGGGCCGGGCTTCGGCGGCTGGAAAAAGTGCCGCCACATCCAGCCGAGCGCGAGCGGCATGAGCGGGAAGACCAGCGCCACGCCGAGGAAGATCACGAGGAAGAAGTACGGATGGGGCGTCATGCGCAAAAACGAAAGGAGCCACGGATTAACACGGATGAAACACGGATTTGACGAAACGCGCTTTTGTCTGCCATCCGTGTTTCATCCGTGTCAATCCGTGGCTGAAAAACATCAGACCACGCCCTGGTCCATCATCGCGTTCGCCACCTTCAGGAAGCCCGCGATGTTCGCGCCGTTCACGTAATTCCCCGGTGTGCCGTACTTCTCTGCCGTCCGGTGGCAGACCTCGTGGATCGTCCGCATGATGTTGAAGAGGCGCGTGTCGACTTCTTCGCGCGTCCAGGAGATGCGCATGCTGTTCTGCGCCATCTCGAGACCGGAGGTGGCAACCCCGCCGGCGTTGGCCGCTTTGCCGGGGCCGTAGAGGATTTGCGCCTCAAGGAACTGGTTCACGCCGCCGATCATCGTCGGCATGTTTGCCCCCTCGGAGACGACGTATACGCCGTTGCGCAGCAGGTTCGCGGCGTCCTTCTCGTTGATTTCGTTCTGCGTCGCGCTCGGGAAGGCGCATTCAGCCTTGTGATCCCAGAGCGGATTGTGATCGGCCGCCGGACCGACCGGGGAGTAGACCGCGCCCTTAAACTTGTCGGCGTATTCTGAGATGCGGCCGCGGCGCGTGTTCTTCAGTTCCATGACGAAGGCGAGTTTTTCTCGGTCGATCCCAGCCTCGTCGAAAATGTAGCCGCCCGAATCGGAAAGCGTGACCGCCTTCGCGCCTAACGAGATCAGCTTATCGA
>JBKJKL010000374.1:0-4549 GCA_046597485.1 Chthoniobacterales bacterium | reverse complement strand
ACTACACGAAAAACTCCAAGCGACTGCGCAACCGCGAGGGCTCAATCGGGTTCTTCCAAATCGGCGGCGGCATTGCCGGCGATTTCCCGATCTGCGTTGTCCCGATGCTGCACCAGGACCTCGAGCGCACCGGGGTGCCGCTGTGGGGCTACTTCGCCCAGATCAGCGATTCTACGACGAGCTATGGCAGCTATTCCGGCGCGGTGCCGAATGAGAAAATCACCTGGGGTAAGCTCGCGCCTTCGACTCCGAAGTTTGTCGTGGAAAGCGATGCGACGATCTGCGCCCCGCTGATCTTCGCCTGGGTGCTCGGGCAGTAGGAACGACTAGCCTTCCCAGAAGAACTTCGTCGGACGCTCGATTTCGGGAGGCAGGCTCTTGTGCACCGGGCAGTTGAGCGCGGCGTTCTCGAGGAGCGCACGTTGCGGCGTGCTCGCAGGGAGCGGGAAATGAACTTCTGAAGGCAGGCCAATAATGCGCCGCGGGGCGTCTTTCGACATGTGCTTCTCGATCTTTACCGTCATCTCGCTCAGGTCGAGGCCATGATCGGCCGCGGCGATCCCGACTGTCGTCGCCATGCAGGAGGCGAGCGAAGTAGCGATCAGGTCTGTGGGAGAAAAGGACTCGCCTTTGCCTTTGTTATCCGACGGCGCGTCAGTCGCGATTTCGGTCCCGGAAGGGCCGTGTTGAGCGACGCAATGGAGCTCGCCGGTGTAGCGGACGGAGATGTTGACCATGAGCGCAATATGCCGCGCGTCCCCCGCCCTGTCAGGCGGGGAAACGCGCGGCACAGAGTGACTCGTGGGACTAGGAAGTCTTGGCCGCGTCGCGGAGCCCGCGGATCTTGTCGTGCGCCGCCTTCACGTCCTGGTACTGGCGCGAAACCGTCTCGCGGATCGGCGCGGAAAGGTTTGAGTCGTCTGCCATCGCCTTTTTGTATTCGGCCACGGCGGAGTCTTCACCCCGCTCGCACTCGGCGAGGATGGCGTGATCGTCGGAGCCGGCGACGGCCGACTTGATGTTGATCCAGGCGCGGTGCATCGCGCCGGCTGTGCTGCTGGTCGACTCCGGATTGGGATCGCCGAGTTGCACGACGTTGTTCTGCAACTCGCCCGCAAACTTCGCCCGTTGCAGGGAGTATTCGTTGAAGAGCGTCTTGAGGTGCGAATCTTTCACGCCCTCAGAGGCTTGACGGAAGCCTTCCTGTCCGTCCTTCAGCGTTTCAATAAGGCTGTTTAGTGTCGAGATGACTGTGCTCGTTTGGCTCATATCCACTGATACGGATGGGAGCGCGACTCCGGAGCTATTTTCCTTTGCGCGGCTGACTTGCGAGACGGCGCGGCGACCCTAGCGTGGGGGATGACAAACAAAGGAATGGATCTCACGGAGCAGCCGCCGCGCAGCCCGAAAACGCGCGTGGGCGACTACGTGATTCTCGGACGCACCACCGACAAATGCCGCGCCCTGCTCTGGGGCAACATCGGCGATTATCATTTTGATTGCCCGCTCGATAACATGCTCTTCGGCTGGAAGGGGATCACCGGCGACGACTTTAAAAGCGCAGTCGAAGGCGGCGCGAGCGACGAGGCGATGGTGACCTGGGTGACGGAGCACGGCGAAAAGAAAACGCCCGAGGAAATCCGCGCCTGGAGCGACGGCATGATGGCGGCTAATCCCTACGAGAACCCGGAGAAGCGCGACTGGTTTGTCGAGCAGGTTTCGGTTTACAAACTCGATCCGGCCACCACCACCCTCTTCGATTGGCTCGACGTGGACGACCGCGAGAGCTACGCAAAGGTGGCCTAGACCCCAACTCGACGGGGCCGATTAGCCCCGCAGTTTCGTTTAGAGAAATGCCGGCAGTGCATGGTGCGCCGCCGGCATTTCCATTCTCATGGCCATCTCGCTCAAACCCCAGCATCTCAACCGCTACCGCCAGATCGCCTGGCTCCTGGTTAAATACGGCCGCTCCGATCTCGCGAAGCAAAGCGGCCTCGAGGAAACCCTCGCCGCCGAGGAGCGCGTCACGCCCGCGGAGAAGGCAAAGGCCGAGGAGCTGGCGGACGATCTCGAGCAACTCGGTCCGACCTTCGTCAAGCTCGGCCAGCTTCTCTCCACTCGGGTGGAGCTGCTGCCACCGGCCTACCTCACGGCACTGACTCGGCTGCAGGATAAGGTGGAGCCGTTCGGCTTCGATGAGGTCGAGAAGATCGTGACCAACGAGCTGGGCGTGCGACTTTCGAAAGCCTTCCTCGAGTTCGACTCCACCCCGATGGCCGCCGCCTCGCTTGGTCAGGTGCACAAGGCGCGGCTGCGCAATGGCCGGCCGGTCGCGGTGAAGGTGCAGCGACCGGAAATCCGCGAGCGGATGATCGAAGACCTCGACGCGCTCGACGAGATCGCGGAGTTCCTCGATGTGCACACCGAATTTGGGAAGCGCTACGAGTTTGCGAAGATGCTGGAGGAGTTCCGGCGCAGCCTGCTGCGCGAACTCGACTACCGGCAGGAGGCAAACAACCTCCTCACGATCCGCGAGCATTTGCAGGAATTCCCGCGGCTCGTAGTGCCGGAGCCGGTGCTCGATTACTCCACCTCGCGTGTCCTGACGATGGATTTCGTCCACGGTCGCAAGGTGACCGACCTGAGCCCGCTCGGTCGGATGGAGTTCGACGGAGCGGCGCTGGCCGAGGAAGTTTTTCGCGCCTACCTGAAGCAGATTCTTGTCGACGGTTTTTTCCACGCCGATCCGCATCCGGGGAACGTCTTCGTCACCGACGACTACCGCATCGCATTGATCGACCTCGGCATGGTCGGGCGCCTCATGCCCGCCTTGCAGGAGCAGCTCCTGCAGTTGCTCCTCGCCATCGCAGAAGGCCGTGCCGATGACGCGGCCGATGTCGCGATCAAAGTAGGCGAAAAGAAACCGGAGTTCGACGAGCCGGAATTTCGCCGCCGGCTTGCTTCCATTATCGCCCAACAACAAGGCGCGACCGTGGAGCAGATGCAGGTCGGCCGGCTCGTCCTCGAGGTAACCCAAGCCGCCGCGGAAACGAACATTCGCGTCCCAGCCGAGATGACGATGCTCGGGAAGACGCTCCTGAATCTCGACCAGGTCGGCCACGCCATCGCACCCGAGTTTGACCCGAATGCCTCGATCCGGCGCAATGCCGCCCAGATCATGCAGCAGCGTCTCCTGAAGAGCATGTCGCCCGGCAATCTCTTTAGCGGCGTGCTCGAGTTAAAAGATCTCCTGCAACGCCTGCCGAGCCGCATCAACCGCATCCTCGACGCAGTCGCGAATAACGAACTGAAAATCTCGATCGACGCGATCGACGAGAAGACCCTCATCGTCGGCTTCCAGAAAGTGGCCAACCGCATCACGGTCGGGCTCATCATCGCTGCGCTCATCGTCGGCGCCGCGATGATGATGCGGGTCGAGACCACGTTTCGCCTTTTCGGCTATCCTGGGCTGGCGATTCTGCTCTTCTTCGCCGCTGCCGCCGCCGGCATCATCCTGCTCGTGAACATCCTGTTCTACGACAAGTCGGACTGAGGCCGACACCCGGCGCCGCGCAAATTAGACCGCGGTCGTGCCGTCGACTTGGTTCCGCGCCATCGGCCCGATATAGGGTATCTCCCAGCGGTGGCCGAGAAACGCCTTCACCACTGTGATGATGAAGACGACGAGGAAGGCGATCGAGACCAGCGCCCAGACGAGCGCCCACAGGACCACAAAGAGCCCGCCAATTGCCGGGATCGATGAGAAAATCGAGTGCACGATGCGGTAGATAATGTCGAACATGATCCAGGCGCCGCCGAAGATGATCGACTGCATCGCGTAGAAACGGACAAACGAGTCGCGCTTTTCCAGCACGTAGAAAATGATTCCGCCCACCAATGGAATGCACGCCAGCGCCGCAGCCACATTCGACGGCAAGCCGGTCGAACTGGTGCCTGGCCCAGTCGACGCCACCGGCGCGGGAGTCACAGGTGGAATCGGATCAGTCGGATCGGCCATGGCGGTAATTTACATGGAAACGCGCCACGTGTTCAAGTGCACTCCCCTTCTCGCATGAAACGCATCCCCATCTCTACGCGCGGCGCGAGCTATGAAGCGCTCGTCGGCGCGGGCGTGCTCGCGCAGCTCGGCATCGAGTTGGCGAAACTGCATACGCCGGGTCGTTGCGCAGTCATCGTGGACGAGAAGGCCGCTCAGTTCTTTGGCGAACAGGCGACCGCGAGTCTCCGCGAGAGCGGGTTTACGCCGATAACGATCACCGTCCCCGCGGGCGAAAAAGCGAAGTCACTCCAGGAACTCGGCCGCATTACTGACGAGATGGCGGCGGCCCGGCTCGACCGTTCGTCGTTTGTCGTCGCGCTCGGTGGCGGTGTGGTCGGCGATGTCGCGGGTTTCGCAGCCGCGATTTATCACCGCGGCCTCCCGCACGTCCAGATCCCGACCACGCTGCTCGCGCAGGTCGACAGCTCAATCGGCGGCAAGACGGCGGTCAATACGCGCGCGGGGAAGAACTTGTTAGGCGCGGTTCAC
>JBKJKL010000243.1:0-2773 GCA_046597485.1 Chthoniobacterales bacterium | reverse complement strand
CATGCCGCCGAAGCTGGAGACAAACGGGCTCGATGACCGCCCGACTTTGGTCAGTAACGTCGAGACCTTCGCGTGGGTGCCATCGATCTGCCTGAATGGCGGCGCGGCCTACGCGGCGCAGGGCGTGAACGGCTGGCACGGGCGCCGCTTCTTTTCCGTCTCGGGCGATGTGAAGCGGCCGGGCGTTTATGAAGTGCCGATGGGGATGACGGTGCGCGAGCTCCTCCTGGGCGAAGGCTACTGCCAGGGGATGGCGGGGGACCGCGCTTTGAAAGCCCTCGCGCCTTCCGGCCCGTCCGGCGGTTTTCTCCCAGCCAAATTGCGCGCCGGCGCCGGCCTGCCGCGCGATCTCGCGAACAACAAAGCGTGGCAGGCGCTGGCGAGCCGCCACGGCCTCGACCCGAATGCGACCGAGCTCGATATCCTCGACCTCGAGCTAGAGCTGAATCTCTTTCGCGCCCTTAGCCCGACGCAGGCGCTCGGCGCGGGCCTGATTGTTTATGCCGAGGGACGCGACATGGCGGAGGCGGCGGTGAACTCGCTTGAATTTTACCGGAACGAATCGTGCGGTAAATGCGTCCCATGCCGACTTGGTGCGCAGAAGATGGTCTCGTTAGGCCATAGCTTGCTCCGCGGCGAGATCAAGACGGCGCGCTGGCGCGATGAGCTGCTCCCGCTCATCGGCGAGATGGGCTCTGCGATCGAGCTTGCCTCCATCTGCGGCCTTGGTCGCTCGGTGCCGGTGCCGCTGCGGACTGCGATCAATTATTTTGAGGACGACGTGAACCAACATCTCGCTGCACGCTGATGCCGCTCATTCCTGAAAAACCCGCCGGCCTCTTCGTGCGCGACGACGATGAAGGCCTTTTCAGCCGCGATCTCAACGGCCAGCTCGTGCGACTCGACGCGCCGACCGCGGACGACTATGGGAGGCAGGTCACGGTGCAGATCGACGGCCAGCCGATCACCGTCCCGCTGGCCGAGCCGTTAAAGGATGCGAACGGCAACGTCGTGCAGAATTTGGAGGGTCGAACGACGCCGCGCTACACCACCATCTTCGACGCCGCGAGCAAGCTCTACGGCGACGAAGGCCAGGTGCCGATCCCGACGCTCTGCCATCTCCCGCATATGGTGCCGGTCGCGGTCTGCCGCTTGTGCGTGGTGCAGATTTACGGGCAGAAACGCGGGAAGCGCGCCGCGGAGAGAAAACTCCTCCCGGCCTGCCAGCATCCGGTGAAGGATGGGATGGAAGTCTTCACCATGAAAGACCCCGGGCCCGATGGCGAGCGCGTCCGGCAATCGGTCAAGGTCGTCACCGAACTGCTCGCGGCCGATTGCCTCAAGCCCGCGCCGCATCCCGAGCTGGCGCGCGATCTGGCGGCGTTCAATCAGCTCGGCCAGATCGCAGAGAGCGTCGGCGGGAAGGTGGCGCGGTTCCGGATTGAGCCGCTGGCAGAGCCGCCGCCGTTGCCGCCGGAACGCGCCGGTCGCCGCCCGCTCGATGCTTCCTCGCCCGTCTTCACCGTCGACCACAGCGCCTGCGTCCTTTGCGATCGCTGCGTGCGCGCCTGCGACGATGTGATGGAGAACCACGTCATCGGCCGCGTGGGCAAAGGCAGCAGCGCCGGCATCGGCTTCGACCTGAACGACCCGATGGGCGAATCGACCTGCGTGCAGTGCGGCGAGTGCATGGTCTCGTGCCCGACGACCGCGATCACCTTTAAACCGGTCGCTAAAGTGAAGCCGCGTAGGATCGAGGGACGCGCCGAAATGCTGAGCACCGCCGAGCTGCTGCGCGATCCGGTTTTTAATGGCATCCCGCCGAAGTTCCTCCTTTGGCAGCAGGGTCTCGTCGTGCGCCGGCATCTGCGGCGCGGCCAGGTCGTCTGTCGCGTGGGCGAGCCGGGCAACACCGCCTTCTTGATTAAGAGCGGGAAACTCGAAGCCGTCCTGCCCCTGACCGGCGTGCGCCCGGCGGGCGGCTTCCTTCGTTTTCAAAAAACGCCGGTGCATCGCGCGGAGCTCACTGCGACCGATTTGATCTGCGGCGAGATGGCCTGCCTGAGCGGTTCGCCGCGCGCTGCAAATGTCACGGTGCTCGAGGACGCGGAGCTGTGGGAAGTGCGGCGCAATGTGATCGACCGCTTGATGCGGCTACCGACGCGGCGGGCTCGTTTTGAAAACGAATATCGCCAGCGCTCGCTTAATCTTGTGCTGCTCGGGACCGATCTTTTCCGCGATCTCGCGCAGGAGGATTACCAAGCGATCGTCGAGTTCCTCCGCGCGCGCATTTCGTTCCTCCGCGTCACGCCTGGGCAGGTGCTCTTTCGCCAAGGCGAACCGGCGAATGAAATTTATCTCATTCGGCTTGGGCATATCCGCATCGGGGTCGAGCGCTACGGCGAGGAAGTGCGTGTCGTGACGCGTGGGCCCGGGACTGTTTTCGGCGAGATCGGGCTGCTTGGTTTGTCGCCGCGGGACGCGGGCCAGACGGCCGAGGAGATTGATCGTAACCTCGCCGCCGCGCTTCACGCCGCGGGCGGGAACGCAGCCGATGTCATCCCCGGCGGCGTGCGCAGCGCGACCTGCTCGGCCTTGAATTACCTCGAACTGGCGCGCCTCGGCCGCGCCGATTTCCTCGCGCTCATCCAGCGCTTCCCGGTCCTGCGGCGGCGCATCGTGGAGCAGTCGCTCGCCTCTCTCCGAAGCGACGCCGACGTCAGCCCGATCCTGCGCGAATATGCGGAGCAGGGGCTCTTCGAAGGGCGCAGCA
>JBKJKL010000144.1:0-7131 GCA_046597485.1 Chthoniobacterales bacterium | reverse complement strand
ATCCGCGCCGATCTTCATCCAGCCGTTGAGCCCATCAAGCCGATGCCGGCGCGCAGAATGAACAACCCGGCATCGACACGTTTATTAAATTGGAACGAATCGGTAGAGATGTCTCGTTTCGGCCTAAGCTAAGCCGGCCAGGTCGGCCAGCTGGAAAGTATTGCTGCAGGCACGGCAGGTCTGATACGAGTTGTCTCGAATTACTCACCGGTATCGGTGAGCCTCCCCCACAACAATGTTTGCCCGTCCGCGCGCGCGTCTGCGGCCATGGTCAGCTGCGTCTGCCCACGGAAGCGGCCTATCCCCGCGCTCTTTCCGCACCGCGTCTGCTTTCGGCGAAACCAAAGAGAAACGGAAGCCATGAAGAACCCCAGCAAAGTTAGATTTGCTGCCGCCATCATCGTAGTGGCGGCGGCGGTTACCGCGGCCTCGCTTGCGGTCGCGCAACGCGTCGAGCGGCGCGATCAGGCACAGCGATTGTCCGAGCAAATCGATGCCACCGTTATCGTGACCGGAAACCCAGGAACGCCTGGCAATCCCGGCGGCAACGGCGGGCCGGGTGGCGGCGCCGCGGCTAATGCCAGCACGGCCGACGCGAATAACGCAGCCTTTGCCTCCGGTGGCATCGGCGGTGCCGGCGGCAGCGCGAACACGCCGGGCGCAAGTGGCGGGAACGGGGCAGTGGGCGGCTTTGGGAGTGCGACAGCCTCGAACACCGATCCCGCTGCGGGGAACATCTCCTCGCTCGCCACCGCGGTGGCGGGAGACGGCGGCGCTGGCGGCGCAGCTGGCGGCGGCGGCGGGATCACCGGCAACGGCGCTGCTGGAGGAAACGCGACGGCGAGCGCCTCTGCCAACAGCAATTCCGGTTCGGCGACGGCCACCATAGCCGGTAATGGGGGGAGCGGTGGAAGCAGCCCGAGCGTTGCGGAGTCCGGCACTGGAAACGGCGGCAACGGCGGCAGCTTTAGCGGCGACGCGAGCGCCTCCTCCACCGGAGCCGCGCCCGCGACAGCCCGCTCGACCCTGGGCGGTGTTAATGGCGGCGCGGGCGGCTCTATTTCAGAGCTCGGTCCGCTTCCGGCGCCGGGGAATGGCGGCCCGGCCACGATGAATGCTACCGCGACGGCGAATGGTTTGGCTGACGCGACAGTTTATGCGCGCGTGGTCGGCGGCGACGGCGGCGCGGCGGGCGGGAACAATCCCGGTGGCCAGGGCGCGGCGGCTGGGCTCGGCACGATCAGCGGCTCGTCCAATGGAGGAACGGCGCGGGTAACGGGCGAAGTGATCGGCGGGAACGGCGGAGCGACGGGCCCGGGCCTTGGCGGCAATGGCCGGAGCGAGACTTTGACGCAGGCGATCGGCGCCAGTAGCAGCGGCAGCGTTTTTCTCACCCAGAACGCCTTTGGCGGTAATGGCGGCGGCGGCGGGGTGGCCGGCACGGCCGGAAATGCAAGCTCTTCCCTGACAAATAGTACCGGCAACGAAAACAATTCGGTAGCGACAAATGCGTCCGGGGGCTACGGCGGCAATCGCAATAATTCCTCCGGGACCGCCGCCTCTGGCGGCACCGGGAGTGCCGCAGCCGATGCGAGCAACTCCGCTGGCCCAGCCTCTGCCCGTGCCCAGGGGAATGGCGGCCGGGGCGGCGATGGCAGCGGTGGTGCCAACGGCGGCGCGGGCGGTAATTCGTCAGCGACCGCGCATGCCTCCAGTGCGGGCGATAACCACGCCGTAAACTCTTATGCCCTCGCGCAAACCGGACCCGGCGGCGCGGCGCTGACTGGGAACCCGAGCAGCCACGGCGGAGATAGCGGCTCAGTCACTGCATCCGCGACTGGCGCTGCTTCCGGTAACAGCCCGGTCGACGTCACGGCCTATGCGTACGGGACGACCGCCGCAGCCGGCGGGGCGAACGGAAATGGCAATGGCGGCAATGGTGGGACAGCCACGCTCGGAACCGTCAGCGGTTCTTCGCAAGGCGGGGCGGTCTCGGTGCTCGGAGAGACTGATGCGGGACACGCCGGTGGTGCGACGGGTAGTGGAAATGGCGGCGATGGCACGGGTGCCATGCTTAGCAACGCAATCGCAGGCAGCACGACGGGAACCCTCAGCCTCACGCAGAAAGCGGTCGCGGGTAACGGCGGTTCGTCCGCGAGCGGGTTGCCCGGCCCGGCCGGAAACGCGGTCTCGTCGATGACGCTGAATGGCAGCCCAAGTTCCGAGCTCATTATTAACCTGCGGGCCGACGGCGGGATGGGCGGCTGGCGCAACAACGACGCTGGGAGCGCTGGCAGCGGCGGCACAGCAAACGTGCTGGAAACTCCAGTAGCAACGCTGGCTCGCTTAATTTGAATGGCGTAGCGAGAGGCGGGCGCGGCGGCACTGGGCAGAACGGCGCCAGCGGAGCAAATGGCGGCGGTGCCACCAGTAACCTGAACGCTTCCACCACGGGAGCGAACAGCCTGACGCTATCGGCTAGCAGTGCCGGCGGCGCAGGTGGCTCTGGTTCGGCCGTCGGCCAATCAGGAAACGCCTCCGCCAACGCGGATGGTTCCAGTGCCACTGGCACTCTCAGCCTTCAGGCCTTGGCCGACAGCTTTGGCACCACCGGCGGGAGCGGCGGGCTTTCGACCGCGACGACCAGTGGCACCAGCGCCGGCTTTGTGCAGACTTCGTCCAACGCGCGCGGCATGCTTTTCGGGACAACGCTGGCCCGTGCTACTTGCACGGGCACGGGCGGTCAGTCGAGAAGCAGCAACAGCTACGGCCTCTGCTCGGGCGGGATGATCAACACACTCTCTACCCAGGCGACGACAAGCGTCTCGAGTGGGAGCAATGGAACTGATGTCACGGAAAGCCGGACGAACGTCGGTTCGGCTGCGCCGGCGGCAAGTCTCGCCGACAGCAGGCAGGCGGCGATCTTTGCCACGGGCTCGCCCACGAACAGCGACACCCTGGCGGTCTTAGCCGGTAACCTAAATGCTTCTGCCAGTTTTAACAGCGGCGGCAGCGTCATGCTGGGACTGATGACGCTGCGCAGCAGTTATTCCAGTAGCAGCGCCGGTGGTGCGAGCAGCTCTGCGACCGACTATGTTCTCTGGCAGATCGACAGCAGCAGCTTTAGCACGAAAGGAGTAAAGTTGGCTTTGCTCAACCCGCAGGCCACCGGCAATGGCTTTTCCCAACTGAGCCTGACGATCGCCGGCCCGAACGGCACCATCTCGCAATCCTTCACCTCGCTTGCGACGGCGATGGCCTTTTTCAACGATAACGTCCTCACTCTTGGAGTCGCCGGAACTAGTTTCAATCTCCAGATCACCATGATTGTAACGACCGAGGTGCCCGGCGATAGCTTCCGTGCGCAAATGCTTCTCGGAACAAGCCCACTTCATCTTCTGAGTGCCGTCTCGCGTAAAACACATGCAGGCAATGGCACCTACGACGTTTCACTACCGCTCAGCGGCCCTCTAGGAGTGGAATGCCGTAACGGCGGCGGGAATCACACCCTCATCTTCTTCTTCACCAACGAAGTGGTGAGCGGTTCCGCCATGGTCTCAGCTGGGGCAGGCACTGTCGCGGGATCGCCATCCTTCTCCGGCAAGAGCATGAGGGTAGAACTCACCGGAGTCAGTGATGCCCAAACTGTCACGATCAACCCGAGTAACATTGTCGATGAGTTTGGCGAAGGGATCGCGGGCGCCGCCGTCAACATGGGCGCACTGCTGGGCGACGCGAATGGTGACCGATCCGTAAACTCTGGTGATGCTTTGATCACGCGCAATCGCTCCGGCCAGGTGCTGAGCGCGACTAATTTTCGCTCGGACGTGAACACGGACGGTTTCCTGAATAGCGCCGATGTCATCGCGGTGCGGGCGCGCTCCGGCAACTTCCTTCCGTAGCAGTGTCTATCAGCACCGATGCCCGCGTGCCGCGCGCTCCACGTGTTGTCAAATTCCGTTCGTGCCCGCATCTCTAACCATTACGCTAGCCCAGCCCTCCGAAGCGGACGCCCTGACTGAGATTGCGTTCGCAGCGAAGCGACATTGGGGCTACCCCGAGCATTGGATCGAGCATTGGCGTTCCGTTCTCACCGTCACTCCCGACTTCATCGTCACTCACGACACTTTCGTCGCCCGTGAAGAGCGACGCCTTCTCGGCTTCTCCGCGTTGAAGCTGGAGGGAGACTTACTCTGGCTGGAGCATCTTTGGATTTGGCCGCCGGCCATGCGTCAAGGCGTCGGTCGGGCGCTTTTTCGGCAGACCCAAAGCCGGGCACGGGCTTTGGGTTTTACCGCGTTTGAGGTCGAGTCGGATCCACACGCCGCCGGGTTTTACGAGCGCATGGGCGCCGAGCTTGTTCGCATTCACCGGACCCATTTCGAGGGGCTGCCCCGCGAATTGCCTGTCTATCGTTGCCAGACGTCCTATGAACTCGATCGCAACACGTAATCAAGCGATGCAGCCCAGCCGCTGGCCGGCGTGCTGCCTCGCTACCTTTGTAATAACCCTTTCGCCCGGTTCGGCTGGGTCTTCCTTCGGTCCCGAGACCATGGGCGAAGAAGAGATCGCCGAGCCCAATATCAACGCGCCGCGCCCACCAAACCCTCCGCCGACCCCCGCCCGCCTCGCCCCCAACCGTCCAAGTCCCGCCATCCCCAACCGTGATAGACGGAAAAATGTTCGCCCTTTCTTACGAACCTTCTTCTAATTCTCGTAAGGCTTTTCAGCAGCGAACCCGCGAAGCACTACAGCAAAATGGATATGAGAACACCACAATCAGGGATACAAATGAACAAGGCGATAATGATGGCAATTCTTGCAGTTGCTTTCATCGGCTTGCCTGTCTCAGCACAGACTCAAGATCGCTCCCAAGATGAGGAGACGATAAGAAAATTCCTGCTGGAGCGGATCGAAAGCTTCAATCGTCACGAAGGACCTCAGGCTTCGGTCTACACCGAGGATGCCGACTTTGTGAACGTTTACGGGATGTGGCGGCAAGGCCCTCCTGAGATCGAGGGGCGTCAAAAAGAACGGATGGAGACAGTGCTCAAGGACGCAAAGATCACCTTGATAGACCTGCGCATTAGATTCGTCAGGCCAGACGTCGCTATCGTCCACCAGACTCACGAAATGACCGGGATGCGAAGTGCCGACGGCAACACGATGCCGCCACAGCGGGAACTCGGCATTCGGGTCATGCTAAAGGAGCAGGGCAAATGGCTCACTACCGCGTTTCACAATACGATTGTGCGTCCCGTGGAGCGTCCGGCACTGGAGAAGTAAGTGAAGCAAGGGGTCAGCTTCATAATCTCGCTCTGCTTGCGGTCTGCGCTGAGCGAGCCATCGTTTCTCATGCAATTGGGTAACCTCGACTTTGGATGGCTCCGGTCGCCAACGCTCGGGCCGAGGTCATCGCTTCCTCAGATTGCGATAGAGAGTTCGACCGCTCGCTTTGTGAGGCCGACCCCTTTCTGCCGCCCTATTTTCGGGGACTCGGTTCATTGAGACGAACAATCCGTCAATCGATGAAGAGGATTTCACAATATCCGATGGCATTGTCTCAACTGACAAAGCAACTGTTCCAATTGGAGAAATTTTTTTCCTAAGGAGAGAAGTCTCTCTTCTCATTGTGGAACGGTGTCTCCCAGGCCGCGCCATCGTCCGGTCGGCCGGCTGAGTTCCTTCGCCGGTTGACCCAAACATTTCGCCACTTGGAGAAGGCATCTTAACGGTCGGCGCGCTTGGTGTTCCAATGGGAGGAACGGTTGTTCGAAGTTGAGGCGCGGCCAGGGAAGGTGGCGGAGTAGGGGCTTAAGTCACTGGCCACAAATATTTAACGAATCGAGGTCCATCTCCCAGCTACTGCCTGGGCAGGTCGCGCGTGCAGAGGCAAGCGGGGGAGCTCTCTGTTTCGCTCGGAATGAAGCGACCAAAGATGAATCCACCGGGTCTTGGCAGAATGGTCGGCGTTTCTCCCGTAGCTACTTAGTAGTTGGCATCGCGGTTGCTCTATCTCGTGCCAAGCAAAATACGGCAGCTGGTGTCAGCTGGGTGTCTTGCCTAAAACTAACTAAACATTCAAGGAGTCCCCAACATGCCAAAGATAAGAACAAAGCGAGGCTTTGAAAAACTGCCTCCGGTCGAAGTAAGCAAGCTGACTGGCAAAACCATTGTCGGCTTTACAAAGAACACTGACCTGCCCGATCCGCCGGTCGTCGTGGCTGATCTGACTAAGCAAAAGAACAGCGTGGACCAGGCGATCATCGTCGCCGACAAGGGCGGCTCACTGGCGACGGCGCGCCGCAATGCGCTCCTCGCGGAGCTGGTCGTCTCGCTGAACAAGAACGCGAGCTACGTGGATATTAACTGCAACGATGAGCAGGCGATCCTGCTCAGCTCCGGCTACGAGGCGGTGAGCGTGAACCGCGCGCAACGCATCCTCCATCCGCCGCAAATCCTGGCGGTGGAAAATGGCCAGAGCGGTGAGCTGAAGCCGCGTGTGAAAGCCGATGCGAATACGAAAAGCTTCGTCGGACGGATCAAGCCGCTCGATGGCGACTTCGGCCCCGACGATCTCCTTCGCCAGCTCCCGCAAGATTCTCTTCAGAGGGTTGACGGCGGGTGTGAACTACGTCTTCGAGTTAATGGCGATCGGTGGCAGCACCGGCCAGAGTGACTGGAGCGAGCCAGGCTCCGGCATGGCCATGTAGTCCGGCCAATCTCCCTCTTCCCAAAGCGCCCGGCGGGTTTCCCCCCGGGCGCTTTTGCGTTAAGTGCTTCCGGTGGGAGGAAGTTCCTGCGTCCCACTGAGACTTGCGGCCGTGCGCCCGCGCAGCACGGCGAGGATTTCCGCGAGCGCGCTGATCGCAATTTCCGCGGGCGAATCCGCGCCGATATCGAGGCCGAGGGGCGCGTGGATGCGTTCCAATTGCTCGTTAGGTAAAACGTGCTCGCGCAGGTATTCGAAGACCATCCGGACCTTCCGCCTGCTCCCGATCATTCCTAGATATCCAACGGCGACTGCATGCTCTGCAGCCGCGGCGAGAGCCTCGCGATCGATCTCGTGATTGCGGCTGACCATGACGAGCGCTTCGTCGCTCTGCCAGGCGCGCGCGGCGATAAAGGCAG
>JBKJKL010000081.1:0-3552 GCA_046597485.1 Chthoniobacterales bacterium | reverse complement strand
TCGTCATCCCCGGCCTGGTGATGAAGCTGGCGATGCTAATCGTCCGGCTGACGCCGATGCCGCTGCTCCGGCTGGCACTCCGAGCGGGTGTCTAAGGGGAAGAGCCGCCTGTTCTTTTCCGGGCCTGAACCAGGCCGCCGCCGCAGAAGTGCGACGGCGACGCTGGTCTTATGGACCTGACCTATCAGGGGCATTCAGCCCCACTCCACCTTCCATTACGAGAAGGCAGGGCCGAAGTTCCGCGGCCGGTCAGAAATACTTAATATTTTACCGAGCAGCCGTATGGCTTGGTGTTCGCGGTGCTGATTGGCTTGCCCGCGAGCGACTCGTCGAGCGCGGCTTTCACGTAGTTCGTCGCCCCGGCGATGTCGTCTGGGTTCGCCGACGGCTTGCTGTCGATCGCGCCTTCGTAGACCACTTTGCCGTCCGGGTTAATGATGAACATGTGCGGCGTGTTCTTGGCGCCAAAGGCCTGGCCGGTTTTGCCATCGGCATCGATGAGGATCGCGGTCGCTCTCATCTTCCAATCGGTCATCTGCTTGTTCGCCAGTTCGGGGGTAAGATGGCCTTCTTTGCCCGGCGCGGAGGAGTCGACGGCATACCAAACGACGCCCTTCTTCGTGAACTCTTCTTGCAGCTTTTGCATGTTGCCGCTGCCGTAATGTTTCTGCACAAAGGGGCAGCCGGGGTTGAACCACTCGAGCACGACGTACTTGCCCTTCGCCTCGCCTAACGAGTGCTTTTGGCCGTTGCTATCGGTAAGCGAAAAAGCGGGCGCGGCCGCGCCGACCTTCGGTGCTTCGGCGGCGAAAAGCGCGCCGCTGGCGAGCGTGGTGAGAAGAGCGAGGAGGAGTCTGGTTTTCATGGTGTGGTTAGTGATACGCGACTTGCGGCGCGACGGTTTCGAGTTTCTCGAGGACAAGGCCTTGGGTGAGGAGCTCAGGGAAAACGATTGGCGGAACGGACTTGCCCGCCGGGTAGAGAACGTAAAGCGGCACACCGGGCCGGCCGAATCCCTGCAGCATCTTCGTGATCGCGGGGTCGGCGTTGGTCCAGTCCGCCTTGATCTTCACAATCCTGCGCAGCGCGAACGCTTCCCGCACCGCAGCTGACTCGAGGACGGTGCTCTCGTTGAACTTGCAGGTGATGCACCAGGCCGCAGTGAAGTCGATGAAGACAGGCCCGCCCTTGGCGAGTTCGGCTTCGAGCGTCGCGGGCGTGAAGGGGATCCAGCCATCCGCTAAGGCCGGCGCGGTGCCGGCTTTCGTCGCGGCAAATTTCTCGCCGATAAAATAGCGGGCGCTGCCGCCGACGAGAAGGACGATGAGCAGGAGGACAATGACGCGGACGCGCGTGCTCGCCAGCGGCGTGACGAAGGCGCCCTTCAGCCACGCGGCAATGCCGAGGATGAGGAGGAAAGCGGAGGTCCAGACGATGCCATCGACGCCTCGCTGCGCGCCGAGCACGGCGAGGAGAAAGAGGAGCGTCGCGAGCATGAGGAAGCCCATGAAGTGCTTCACGTGCATCATCCACGGGCCGGGCTTCGGGACGACACGCAACCAGCCTGGCTGCAGTGCGAGCGCGAGATAGGGCAAAGACATGCCCGCCGCGACCGCCAGGAACATGAGAACGATAACGACGGCCGATTGCGTGAAAGCAAAGCCAAGCGCCGCACCAAGGAACGGCGCGGTGCACGGCGTCGCGAGCACGGTGGCGAACATGCCGTGGAGGAAGGAGCCGGCGTCGCCCTCGCGCGACGCCCAGGCGAGCAGGCCAGTGCTGGCGCCGCCCGGCAATGTGAGCTCGAAGACGCCGAAAAGATTCAGCGCGAAGACGAGCACGAGCGCGCTCATCCCGACGACAAAATAGGGGTTGGTGAACTGCAACGCCCACGCCACCTGATGGCCGGCGGCCTTGAGCGCGATGATGACGAGCGCGAGCCCGAGAAACCAGGCGAAGATGCCGGCGGAAAAGGCGACGCCGCTGCGGAAGATCTTGGCGCGGCTCTTCCCGGCCTGCTGGATGAATCCGAAAATCTTGAGCGAGATGACCGGCAGGACGCACGGCATCAGGTTCAAGATGAAGCCGCCGATGAAACCGAAGAAGAGAAAGGTCAGCAGCTGCCGCCACTTCCCGATCGGCGCCTCAGTCACGGGAGCCGTCGCCGGCGCGGCCAGAGTCGTTGCGTTGACCGCCCAACCCCCGTCGCCGAAGGCAATCACGCCGGGGATGGAGCCCTCTTTTGTTTCGGGAGTGTCGAGCGGGATGTGAAACAAAACGCCATCCGGTTGCCGCTCAGTGCTGACATGACCGACGACGAGCGATTCGCCCGGCACCGGGAAAAACTCGACCGTTTCACGTTTTGCCAGCTCCGCATTCTTCACTGCAAGGATGAGCTCATTCGCGGTGCGCGACCAACTGAGCGCATTCGCCATCTCTTCCGGGAGCGGCTGCGGCAAGGCCGTCTCGAACCGGCGGAAGACTTCCTCGTTTGCCGGCGCCGCATTCGCTGCCACAGGCAGGTCGAGCTCGACCTTCGCCCCGCCGGGAATGCAGATTTTTTCGCAGACGAGCCAGTTCGCCTCCGCGCTCATTTTCACACTCGTCGCGCTGACTGAAGCGGGCGGCGTGATCTCCTGCATGAGCAGGACCTCATCGTGATAGCCGTAGATCCGGATGTCGCCCGGCTCCTCGAGCTTCAGCGGCAAGGGCCAGCGTATTTCGCCCACGCGCCAGCCTTCCGGGAGGTTCCATTTCAGCTCGGTCGGGATGCCGGCATCGCCAGGGAATTTCCAGTAAGTATGCCAGCCCGGAGCCATCTTCAGGAGCAGCCCGACCTGAAACGGCTGGCCGGCCACAATCGCCGTCGTCTTCGCGATCAGCTCCGCCTGGACGAGCTGTTTTCCCTGATAACTCTGACCGCCAGCCGGCATCGCCAGCGCCACGAACGCGAGGACGAACCAGGCGGCGCGATGATGGCGCGCGGCAAACACAAAGATAACTACCATCGCGCGAGAGGGGCGGCAATTTCTGCGCGGTTTCCCGTTGCTAACCCGGACGAGAATTCAGTGCAAAACCGGCGGCGGAAACGAACTGCGAGAGTCCAGCGGCGGGGCGACGCACGTATGCCTAACGAAAGATCGACTTGATCGCGCTTGTGCGCGATGGTCGGTCCGCAAACATGGCGCGTCGCGATCAATCCAACGTTTTCTCGCCCGAAGGGGCGATCGATTTGCATGTCTCACCGGAGATTCGTTCCGCGCTCCTCGGCCTGATCGACGAGAAGCCGAAGCGGCTCGTGGTGGACCTGACAAAGGTGCCCTACGTCGACAGCTCCGGGATCGCTGCGCTCATCCTGGCGCGGCAAAGCCTGGACGAGCATGGCGGACGGTTCATCCTGGCAGCGGCGCAAGAGCCGGTGCGATTGATCCTGGCGACCGCGCGGCTCGACCAGTATTTCGAGATTCATCCGAGCGTCGACGACGCTTTGAGCGCGCGCTGAGGCGGGTCGCCATCGTATTGCCGCTCGCTCGAAATCAGCGCAGAGCAAGC
>JBKJKL010000151.1:0-4151 GCA_046597485.1 Chthoniobacterales bacterium | reverse complement strand
CGCTGCGCAACGCGCAGCGTAAACGGTGACCTGGCGCGGGATGATGCCGCGCGCGAGCAACGGCGCGGCGAGCGCGGAGAGGGTGTCGTTGTGCACCGCGATGGCGCTGACCACGTTCCCCTGCTCTGTCTGCTCGATGACCTCGAAGTCGCTCGTGATTTCCTCGGGCGGATAGGGCAGCGCTTTCTCGACCTGGATGCGAACCATGCCGGCGAGTTCGCCTTGTTCCTCGACGGGAGGAAGACGAAGCCGCTGCGCGAGCACCGCACTTACGGGGAGGGCAAGGATGATGTCGCGAGTGCCGTTCAGGAACGGCATCGCGTCCTCGAGAGTAGCGGCGGCGCTCACGCTCCAGGTGCTGCCCTCGCCGCTCGCGCGGACGACATTCCAGCCCTCGGCGGCGGGAATTAAAAAGATGGGAGTCGGTGCTGCTTCGATCTTCAGGACTCCTTCCAGACGATCACTTGCGGGACCGCGCCGTTCTTGCGCACGACCATCTGGACGGTGCGGCTGACGTTACCGGAATGGCCGACGCTGATGATGCGCACGACCTGATCGCGAAACGAAACGAGCGGCGCGATCTGCTTGAACTGCTCCGCGGAAAATCCGAGCGCGGTGCGGACCTCGTCGATCCCCTTGAACTCGGCATCATCCTCCGTGCCCTCGATCGCATCGGGGCCGGCGCGCAGGGTGAGGAAGGCTTCCACGAGTTGGTCAGTCATGCCGGGGAGGGAAAGAAGCAAATCCCGGGGCGCCCAAGCGAGATCAATCGGTCCGGTGCTGTTCACGGTCAGTTCCTCATCCCAGTCCGGGCGGCGGCAAAATTCTTCCCAGCCTTTGACCCGCTTCAGGTCATCGATCCGGGTGAGGAGCGTATTCGGCGGACGGTAATCGCCGTCGATCTCGGCGCCGTTCAAGCGCACCAGGTTGTCGGCGTCGACCCAGTCGAGCAGGCAATCGATCATGTGGTCGCGCTCGTTCAGGTCGACGCCTTTCGCTTCCAGAAAACGGCGCAGCATCTCGAGCCGCTGCGGATTTTCGCCGGCGACGGCCCAGTTGATATTTAAGCGCCCGCCCTCGCCCGTGATGCGCGCTTCGTAGGTCTGGCCACGGCCGAAACCACCCCGGAGCAACTTCGAGTTCGCGCTGACGGCGGGGTTGAGTGCGATCTCGCTCCCGGAACAAGCCATCGCCTCCGCCTCGAGCACGCGGGTGGCATTCCCGTTTTGCGCGAGGCGGCCGTTAATGTTGTAGGCCCACGAGATGACCAGCGCGCTGAGGAGGAAGAGCGCCCAAAGCGAGAGAAGAAGCGCGGCGCCGCGCGAGTGAGCAGCCGCGCGCCTCATAACGGGGTGCGGCTGAGCGCGATAATGCTCTCCCATGGCGTGCCGTCGTTTGGCCGGGTCAGGATAATCTTCACGAGGCGGGGAAGTGTGAGCGTGTCCGTCCACTTGTCCACCCAGGTATTGAGACGCGGATCGAAGTAACGGATCTGCAAGCTTTGCACATCGGGGAGCAATGGGATCCAGCTTTCCGTCTCGCTTTCAAATTCCGCCGAGCTCCGCGGCTTCCGCATCAGGCCGATTCCCATCTTCTCGCTTCCCTTGGACAACGGCCGGAGCCGCATGCTCACGGAATATTCGCCCGTCGCATAGCGCGTCATCAGCCCCGGGCCGGCGGTCGCGACCCAGGTGATCTCATCCCGCGAACGATCGCCAAATTTAAACGGCTCGCCGAGGAGCGCGCCGCGTCCTGCGGTCAGGCTTTGCCATTCGCTGCTGAGGAGATTCGTGAAGCCGGAATACTGCGCGTCGACCAAGCTGCTCTCGGCCTGGATGCGGAGCGCGATCATGGTCGTCTGGACGAAGCGATAGATCGCGAGCGACATCATCCCGAGGATGGCGACGGCGAGCATGATCTCGAGCAGCGTGAAGCCGCGCTGCTTAACCGGCGCGATAGACATAGAACTCCACGACCCGGCTTTGCCCAACCCCGCTCCGGGTCCATTCCGCGGTCAGCGTGACGTGGCGCATGCCGACCACGTCGACTTGCTTGTCGCTTGTCAGGCTCGCGGGCGCGCTCTTCTGGATCAGCTTCACCGGGCCGTAGCCCGTCTCCACTTTGATTTCCTTTTTCTCGTCCGGCGGACCAGGCGCGGTCTGCACCTCGGCCATCCGATTTGCGAGGAGGCGGCGAACGCGTTCTTCCTGCTCACTCAGCGCGCTCGCGTTCAGGCAATTCTGCACCGAGCGGCCGATGGCGAGCGTGCCGACGACAAAAATCGTCAGGCCGATAAGGACCTCGTAGAGCGCGAAGCCGCGCCGGCGGCGGTTACTTGGTCGCATAAGCAGCGAGATCGGCGCGGCCGGTGAGTGGCGAGTAGTTCGCCGTCCAGCCGCCACTCGTCCCTTTGTAGGTGACCCGGGCCGGCTCGCAGGTGCCATTTGGCCAGAAGACCCATTCCGGTGGCGGCGTCTCGACCAGCGCCGCAGTAAGGTCGAGCTGAAAAGCATCGCCTGGCTGAAGCACGAGACGCTGCACCGGCGCGTCGCTATCGCCTTTCGCGCGGGACTCTGGACGGAGGACGATCTCCTTTTCCTCCAGGGCAATGAGGTAACCGCGGCGTTCTCTCACACTGCGATCCTGCGCCTCGCGCACGAGCGCGTTCAGCCCATCGAGCGAGCGGCGCAGCCGGCGATCGGCCATCAAGCCGCTCATGCTCGGGATACCCATAACGAGGATGAGCAGGAGGATGAAGATGGCAATCGCCAGCTCGATCAACGTGAACCCCTGCCGGCTTTTCCGCATCGCGGGAGAGTAAGCCGCGGCGCGCGAATCACAACCGGCCCGCGTGCGGAACAGGGGCGCAACCAGCCGCTAAAAATTAGCAACCAACCGGCAGCAAGCCGTCGAAGCAGCGTTAACCTTTCGTCGTGTCCCAACAATCGGCTACACTCTCTCCAGTGAACCCTCCCGCGCCGATAAGCGCCGCCCGCGCCCCTGCTCCGCGTCCGCGCGTGAAAAAAGCGAGCTTCCGGCCCGGCGTGAAAGTTTTTCTCTCGATCGCGATGCTCAGTGTGGTCGCGATCCTCATCTGGCAAGGATTGAACTCGCAGGGCGAGCCCGATCCGCTCCGCCCGAACACCAGTCCGGCGGTCGCCTTTCTCGACATCGGCGTCCTCGTTTTCCGCGAAGGGCTGGAGTGCATCCTCGTCCTCGCCGCCATCACCGCCAGCATGATCGGGGCAAAGCAGACCCATCGTAAGCCGGTCGCGCTCGGCGCCGCGCTCGCCTTCGGCGCGACGATCGTCACCTGGTTCATCGCGATCGCGATCATGAGCGAGCTGAGCGACAACGTGCGCGCGCTCGATCTCCAGGCCGCAACCGGTTTGCTCGCGATCATCGTTCTGCTCGTGATCATGAACTGGTTCTTCCACAAGATTTACTGGGGCGGCTGGATCAAGGCGCACAACCGTCGTCGGAAAAACCTGATCGCAAACGCGAGCGCGATCACCCCGCGCAAACTCTGGTGGGGCCTCATCCTTCTCGGCTTCACCTCGCTCTATCGCGAAGGCTTCGAGGTCGTCCTCTTTCTCCAAAGCTATAACCTGCGGCTCGGCGGCGGCGTTGTTTTAAAGGGGGCGCTCCTCGGCCTCACCCTCTCCGGCTTTGTCGCCATCCTGACCTTTGCGCTCCAGCAGCGTCTCCCCTACCGGAAGATGCTCATCACCACCGGCGTCCTGCTCGGGGTGGTGCTCCTCGTCATGGTCGGCGAGCAGGTGCAGGAGATGCAGCTCGCGCATTGGGTCGGCACGACCACCATTCCCTGGCTGGCGAACATTGTCCCGGGCTGGATGGGCATGTGGTTCGCCATCTTCCCCACGATGGAAACGCTCGTCGGACAGGCGCTCGCTGTACTGCTGGTAGTCGGCTCCTACTATGCGGCGCGCGGCTTGAAACACAGCGCCGCGGAAGCCGGCGTCACCGTGCCCGAAGAGCTCGAGTCGGAGACAGCCGCGCAGTAATTCGCCGGATCGTCGCGTAGCTCCTTTCCTTCTATGAACAGATACGTCCTTGGCCTTGGCGCCATTCTGCTCGCGACGGCTTACGCCCACGGTGGCGCGCGCCGCTTTACTTACGTTTACGAAGCC
>JBKJKL010000360.1:0-2878 GCA_046597485.1 Chthoniobacterales bacterium | reverse complement strand
GGCTGGTCGCTGCCGTTCACATCAAAGGTTGGGGCGCCGTCACTGATCGCGAGCGAGAGCGTCGCGGTGGCGGAGTCGATGCCGTCGGTCGCGGAGATGCCGAGCGAAATTGGCGTCGTCGTTTGGCTGCCGGCTGCGGGCACGCCGGAGATCACGCCAGTCGCAGGGTTGATCGTGAAATTCGCCGGCAATCCGGTTGCGTTAAAGGTCAGCGTGCTATTCGCCGGGAAGTAAGAACAGAGGATGTGATAGGAGAAGTGCCGTGTGACGTAGGCTTCCGCAGCAAGGCCGCTGAGAATGCGCGGTGAAGCAGCTTGGATGACGAGCGACGGCACATCTGGCGTGGGATACTTGCCAACATCCTGCAGGAGAAAGGTCGGCGCGGTGCCTGGCAGCGGAGACGCACCGTAAGTCGGAGCAGTGTAGTAGGAGATGGAGACCGGCGCCTGCGGGGCGCCTGATTCCGTGTAGAGGCTCAATGGTACGTCTAGCATCGCTCCGGTAAAGCCAGGAACCTTCCGCGCCGTGTTTGTCCGCACCAGCCACCAGTCCGGTTTGTGCCGGTAAATATCCCCGGAAGGATCTGTCCGATAGCTGGCCGAACTAACCGCGACGCCGAAGGCGCCATCGCTCAACTGTGTCGCTACCACCCCGCCGGGGTAGTTATTGGATGCTCCTTCTAACTCAGGTCCACCGAGAAGGCTGATCCAATCGAGCGTGCCGTCGGGTTTCAGCTTCATCATCGCGGCATCCTCACCGGTCCCGTTCCCGTTATACAGGACTGAAGTGTGACCGCCGATCAGGTAGCCGCCGTCTGCGGTTTGCGAGAAGCTGCCGACGTCAGCCGGTTGCCCAGAGCCGCCATAAGCGTTGCCGACCCAGAACCCCGGCACGCCGCTCGCGGGCCGGATGACACGCTCGATCGTCGTGGCCGAAGCATCGGCGTTGAACTTACGAAACACGATCCCGGCGGCGTCATTGTAAGACGACAGACTGGCGAAGCCGCCGTCCGCGGTGCGGATGAACCAGATCACGTTTTCATTCGCGCTCATCAGCGATGGCCAGCCGCGCTGTGCGACGATCTGGCCAGTGCTGGCATCGATCACGAAAATGCCGATGCCGAAGACGGGGCCGAACTGGTTTGACGTCACTGGGTGCCGAACGGCAGCGATATAGTTCGCGCCATTCGCAGTCTGCGCGAGAAGAGGCGGCTCGGCATATTGGTCGGCGTTCTCGAGGAGCTTGTAGAACGAGATGCTTCCGCTGGAGTCGAACTTCGCGATGAAGGGTGCGGAGTAGCCGCCAACCCTGCCTTCATCAGCGGAAATCAGCACGCCGCCGTCATTTGTCAGCGCCATCTTCGTATAGGAAGAGCCGGTGCCGGCATCGAAGCTCTGCGGCGGTTGACCGTACGTCAGATGCACGTTTGGGATGCCGTTTTGCCACAGCAACTGCCCCGCCGGCGAGAATTTGGCGGCAAATGGAAAGCTCCCGCCGTTGCTCGGATTTCCTTTTCCGCCGGCAACGAAGACGTTGCCTTGCGCGTCAGTCATCATTTTCGCGACGTAACTTTGCGCCTGGTAATTGATGCCGTTCTGCACCGTGCCGTTCGTCTGGTGCAACGCCGTCTGCCAGATGATGCTGCCATCGGCTGCCAGCCGCACCAGCACCGCATCGGAATTGTAGGCGTTGCTATGATAGGTCAGGCGCGGAAACGACATCTGCCCGGCAACGACGAAGCCGCCATCCGGCATTGGTGCGATCGCGAGTGGATAATCGATGCCCGAGCCGGAGAAGATTTCCTCCGTCGGCCTGCCCTGCTGGTCATACGAGGCGACGCCGTAATTCTCCGCGAAAGTCGGCGGTGTCGCCTTTGCCGGGGTCGCCAGATAGCAGGCCAGCGCGGTAAGGATGAGAAGAAGAAGAGCCCGGGTGCGATTCAGGGTAAGGTTGCTCATAGAGAGAAAGCGGTGGCGGTTCGGAAACAAAACTAGGGTTCCGTCAACTTCTCGCGGAAAAAGCTGAGGGTTCGACTAAGGAAGATTTGGAATTATCGGGGCGTAAGCGTCCACTCGGTTGTCGACCGACTCCTGCCACGGATTGGCTTCCCAGGGCGCTGGAGCTGGGGTAAGGGGCCAGAGATCGAGCATGCTACCCTTCCCAAGGAGACAGCAGGGTGCGCAAGCTTCCTGCAGTGGTTTAGTTTTATTTTGCCGCGCCGTCCTTCGACGCAGGCCCTCCGAGTGAAGTTCCTGAGCGCGCACGAACGAGCGTGAAGTCGCCGCTGTTGACCGTGCCATCCGTATTCACGTCCGCGCGGAAGTTCAGCGCGTCGCTTGGTTGCCCGGAACGGCTCCGGACGATCGTCGCGTCACCACTGTTCACCGTTCCGTCGCCGTTCACATCGCCGAGCAACACACCCATGGAGACGGAGAAGTTCGCGCTCACTGTCCCGGTGCTCACATTCGTAAGACCAAGGCTGACGATCTGCTGGTTGGCGATCCCCGTGAGATTCACGGTGATGGTGGCTCCACTAATCGCACTGCTAATGACGCTGCCGCCATTCGAAGTGAGCGTTAGACCGCCCATGGACTGCACCGGTTCGGCTAGGGTCAGGATAATCTGATGACCGCCGTTCGCATTTGTCTGGCGGGACTCCACGCCGACGGTGCCGCTGAGTGGCAGATTCACGTCGAAGGGCCCGAGGCCGTTGTGTATTTTGCGCGAAGCCGCCTTGCTCAGCACGAGCGGGGGGGGTGGCGCCGCCGGATCGAGAATCGCGACCAACCCAGTCGGAGTGGCAGTGACCGCAACATTCGAGGTGACCTGTGCAAATGACCCTGTGACGGATCCGTAGGCCAGCGGCACGAAGCTATCC
>JBKJKL010000110.1:0-5964 GCA_046597485.1 Chthoniobacterales bacterium | reverse complement strand
GCCCGGTGCAGGTGAGGTTGCGGGCATCTGACCCATCGGCTTCTTCGCCGCCGGGCTGGTGTTTTGCGCCAGCGCGCCTTGTAATCGCGCGGCCTTGGCCTGCATCTCGGCGATCTGCTGCGCGAGAGCAGGATCGGCTTTGGACGCATCAACTTTCGGAGCATCCACGCTCGTCGGCACGGATTGAGCGCGCAGAGTGCCCACGTTAAGGGTCGTGAGTAACGCTCCCGCCGCGATGGCCGCTGGAAGGATTCGTTTTAGTGATAGCTTCATTGTTGGTTTCATAGGGTTGTTTGGTGTTTAAGCGTCTGAGACATGTGTTTGGATTCTTGAGGTTGAACTTCGAAGCGCGAAGCGTGTGGCGAGCGGTTCCGGTTCATATTCCTCGCCTCCATTGAGAACGAGCAGGACAGCACGAACACCGGCCGCGCCGTTCGATCCACCGTCCAGTGCGTGCCGCTTCATTCTGCTTAGATGAAATCATGCTCCTTCTCGCGCACGACGAACACCGGACATGGCGCCGCGCGGACCACGCGCTCGGCTGTGCTGCCAATGCAGAAATGTTTCCAGCCGGTGAAACCGTGCGTCGCAATCACGATCAGGTCGGTCTCGGACTCTTTGGCGGCTTCCACGATTTCGTGCGCTGCCAGTCCGGTGCGGACGGTTGATTTGATGGAAGGACATCCCGCCATCTGCGATGAGGCGGCGAGTGCGCTCAAGCTTATTTCAGCGTCGGAGATCTGCTCATCCGAGTAACCGAACCTCGACGGCATATCGGCCAATCCGCTGCCGATCGCAGTCTTTTCGACCACGTGCAGCAAGGTGACCTCGCCGTGGAACTGTTCCGCGAAGCGTAAGGCGTACCTGAGTGCCTGTTCAGAGGGAGAGGAAAAATCCACCGGCACCATGATTTGCTTGAGGTGAATGGCGGCCGGAGCCGTCGACGGCGCGCTCGTGATGGAAGCTTGCATGTGGAAATGGTCGATCAGCCGCGACCGCTGCGCGCTGCGTCCCTTGTTAGATAGCAGGCATTTCTTGCTCGCATTCCGGACGCGTCAGCCGAAGCCGGCACAACGCAGTCGCAAGAAAAGGCCGGTGATTCGCAAGCCGCGCCGAGCGGTCCGTTTCCCTCCGGGGAACACTCACCGCATGAACAAGAAGATCGTCCTTCTGGTGAATGCCGATCCGGAAACAGAAACTCCTGTCCGCGCTGGAACCAGAGCTGGTGGCCAGAAGCTTTATATCGCAGCGGACTGCGCTGACGCGCTTCGAATCATCGCGAAGCACATTCACGATCTTGCATTGGTCATCCTCGATCTGGCCCGGCCAGGCGGCGGAGTTCCACTTTTGGTTGCTTTTCAAATTGCGCATCTCCCCACGGTTGCGATCAGCCGACAGATAGAAGCGGCCGGCACGGCGGCAAAACGCGGTGCCCTGGCATGGTGGGGCAAGCCTATCAGTGCTGAGGCGATGGAGCGGGCGCTTTATTATCTCGCGCCGGCGGCGAGGGTTGAAGCCCTCGCGTTGGCGGCGTGATCGAAGCCCGCCCCATCGCAATTCCACGGACGGTTTCCCCGGTTGGTTTAGAAGAGAGGCAGTTCCATTTATGTTACACAGCATCCAAGAACGATACGGCGAGAAACTACGCGCGACCGACGGCGAGATCGGCCACGTACGAGACTTCTATTTCGACGATAAAACCTGGGCGGTGCGTTACCTGGTAGCCGACACCGGTCATTGGCTGACGGGCCGTTTGGTTCTTATTTCTCCTCATGCCTTTGGGCATCTTTATCCCGAAGGAAAAGTAATTCTGGTCAATCTGACCCGAAAACAAATTGAGGACAGTCCATCGATTGAGGAGCACCAGCCCGTCTCGCGCCAGCAGGAAGAGGAATATCATCAACACTACGGATACGAGTACTATGCGGAATCAATGCCCTTGTGGGGTTTGGCTGGTTACCCGGTGCTGGCTCCTCCTCCCCCGACCAGCGTTGCAGAGCAGCCAGGCGTTGATGCGCATCTTCGAAGTGCGCGCTCGACAATGGGCTTCAACGTCGAAGCGAGCGACGGCACGGTCGGAGTGGTGGCAGATTTTCTGATCGACGGAAGAACATGGATGATCCGCGAACTCGTAGTCGAATGCGGCCATTGGTATGCCGGCAGAAAAGTAGTCATTTCTACCGGCAAGGCTTCGCGAATCAGCTACTCTCAATCCACGGTTTTGGTCGACTCTACCAAGCAGGCATTTGCGGACGCCTCTGAACATCATGAAACCCTTTGCGAGTGACGACGAGTCGGCGTTAGCGCAGGAAGCAAAGGCGATTCTTGATTATCGGATTCGAATGATCGAATCAACGATCCAGAGGGGCCGAAATATCCCGGATGAGAGACGAGCTGAGCTTTTGACGATGGTTGCAGGTTTGAAATCGGAAATAAAGAGTCTTGCGGAGACTCACCACGAGGAGGCTTTAAGTATCACACGCTTTGCAGATGCCTCGACCCACGAGGTCTCACGCGCGCAGAAGAATCCTCAGCTTGCGGAAACAGCGTTGCACGGACTGCGTCTTTCCATTCAAGGGTTTGAAGATTCACATCCCGTGCTGGTCGGGATGGTGGGGCGCTTTGCCACCATGTTGTCAAATATGGGTATCTGAGCGCGAACGCGCTGCCTCTTCATGGGCAACCAAGGCGCGCGGTGGAAAACCCACCGTTTAGAATCTCCTGCCACAGACAGTGAGCACGAAGTAATCGCGCCTTGCCGAGACAGAAGAGAACTGTGGCGCCTAATCTAACGGTTACTTCGCGGCCTTGATCAGGTGGGTATGCACTTCGCCGGTCAGGGTCTCGATCCGCTCGCTCAATCCCTTGATTAGCTGCGTCAGATCGGTGTTTTGCTGCATTAACTCTAGGAGTTTACCGGTCTGTTCCGTTCCCATCACCTCCCGTTCCTCGCAGGCTTGTGCCAGAGCTTCGCGAGCTGCGCGTCGGCATCAGCATGCCTTTCGCGGTCGGCCTGGCGGGTTTGCGCGAGGAGAATGAGAGGAGCGGCGTATGCCGCTTGTGTGCTAACGGCGAGGTTCAGGAGGATGAAGGGGTGAAGATCGAAATGCATGACTCCGACCGCGTTCACGATGATCCAGACAGCGACGATGAACGTCTGCGTTACGAGAAAAAAATCTGCCGAAGAAACGGGCGGGGCAGTTCGTCAAATCTGGCGCATCCGTGTACTAGGATTTGTGCTAGAATGAGGTCTATTCTGCTCCGCCTTGTGGGACAAGCGATATGGCCTGCAAACCGATTTTTACCTATGAAAAGCGGGTGTCAAATGAAACGAAAAGCAGCGCGGTGAAATCGACGGTTTCGCAATCCTAAGTCTGGCGCGTCTGCCAATTTCGCCACCCCGGCGGCTCGGCCCTACTGATAGTGCGAAGAGCGCTCCACCGCTAGAGCGGAGCGCGCTCCGCGCGTATAGAGTCGCATGACAAAGGAAACCGATTACGTCCTCGGCACCCACGATGAAGAGGTCGCGCGGCTCGGCCTGCAGCATCGGGTCTGGCGCGATGTCGTCGCGACCTGCTGGCAGAGAGCGGGGATCACGCACGGCTGGCGCGTGCTCGATGTCGGCGCCGGGCCCGGCTATGCGACCGCTGACCTGGCCGAGATCGTCGGACTTCAGGGGAAGGTGCTCGGGGTCGAGCGCTCCGCGCGTTTCCTCGAATCGGCTCGGGAACGATGCACCCGCCGTGGCCTCGCGAACGTCGAGCTGCGCGAAGGCGATCTGATGGAGCTCTCGTTAGGCGGGCTCGGCTACGATGCGAGCTGGTGCCGCTGGGTCGCCTCCTTCGTCGCCTCGCCGGAGAAGCTGATCGCGAACATTGCCAGCGCGCTCCGCCCCGGCGGGGTCGCCATTTTCCACGAGTACAGCGACTACGAGACCTTCTGCTTCATGCCGATGCGGCCGCACCTGCAGCGCTTCATCGGCGAGGTTATGGAGAGCTGGCGCGCCGCCGGCGGTGAACCGAACATCGCGAAGCAACTGCCGCAACTCCTCGAGGCCGCCGGTCTCCGCGTGCGCGAGATTCGCCCGCACGTCCGCACCGTCTCGCCCCGCGACTACACCTGGCAATGGCCGAAGAGCTTCGTCGAGATCAACGCGGCCCGCCTTCAGGAGCTCGGCCGCGTCACGCCTGAATGGAGCGCCGAACTTCTCCGCGAATTCCACCAGGCCGAGTCCGAGCCCGGCTCTTTCTTCACCACGCCGATGTTTCTCGAGATCATAGCGGAGAAGGAATAATGAAGCGGCTGTCCGCCTCGTAGCCTTGTGCCGATGACCGCCGGAAATGTTTCCTCCTTCTTGACCTATGCGTAAGACCGACGCCACCGCCCCTGCCCGCCCACATCTCTTTTCCACTGTGACTTGGGGTCTTTTGGCGGGGCTGCTGGCCGGCCTCGCGATGCTCCTCACGATGGGGTTACTGCGCCTATTCTTCGGCTGGCCTACGCCGACAGAGCTGATCTTCGATCGTTTGTTTCCGCTGCTCACAGTTAAATTTTTCATTGATTCGCTGGCGAAGGCTGGCGGCTACAATGAGTTGAAAATCGGTGGCGTTTTTGGCGCTCTTTCCGGCCAGTTGATCGCGGCCGCGCTCGGCGGAGTGACCTATGCGCTTTACCTGCGCCGCGCCCCGCGGGACGCAGCCGCACCCGGCGACCGCCCGTTGCTCGACCCACGCGGCTGGCGCCTCATCATTCCCGGAATTCTTGTCGCGACAGCGCTAATCATCGCGCTCCTTTGGCCGACGCTGAATACGAATTATCACGGCTACCCTCCGGGCGCAGCACGCGTCATCAGCTCGCTCGAGATGCTGATCTCTTTCAGCGTCTGCGGAGTTGGTGTCATGCTTTTCTACGGCTTGCTGGCCCGGCCGCGGCCCGTCCCCTCTGCCGTGCGGAAGGATGTCACAGCGCCTGCCACCTCGATGGCGCTGCGCCGTTTTCTCGCGCTCGGCGTCGGCGCGGCGATCGCGGTTGCCATCGGCGGATTGCTCCGGCGTTTTTTCGCTATCGGCACCTTCCATTACGACGGCCGCCAGTACCTCGGCCCGCACGTCCAGAAGATCACGCCCATTCGGCCGGACGATGAATTCTACCAAGTCTCGAAGAACCTCATCGATCCGGTAGTCAATCGCGACGTGTGGCGCCTCGACATCGTCGGGCAGGTGGAGAACCCGCGCGTTTACACCTTCGCCGATATCGCTGCCATGCCGGCGGTCGAGCAGGAGACGACACTGCTCTGCATTTCTTACAATGCGGGCAGCGGCTATTGCTCAAACGCGATCTGGAAAGGGGTCCCGCTGCGGGATCTGCTTGCGCAGGCCCAGCCAAAGGCGGGTGCCACGACGGTGTTGTTTCGGGCGGCCGACGGTTACTACGAGACCTTCGGTATCGGGAAGGCGATGGAGCCTAGCACGCTCGTGGCCTATGGGATGAACGGCGAGCCGCTGCCGCAGCGGCACGGCTTCCCTTTGCGCATGATCGTCCCCGGTCGCTACGGGGAAAAGCAGCCGAAGTGGCTCACGCGCATCGAGATCTTAAACGAAGCCGACGGACGTCTCGTGAAGCGGCGCGGCTGCGGTTTCTACAAAGAGCAAGGCTGGGGTCGCGAAGGCGATGTCGTGCCGACGCATAGCCGCTTCGATGCGCCGCAGGTGGCGGGCGATCATTTCGAGGTGCCATTTAAAGTCGGCCAGCCGACAGAGCTGCGCGGAATGGCAATCGGCGGAGACCGCGGCATCTCGAAAGTTGAAATCAGCGCGGACGATGGTGGGACGTGGCAGGATGCGACGATTAATGAACCCGGCACGAAAATTTCCTGGTCGCTCTGGACCTTTATGTGGACGCCACCCTGGGAGGGTGAACATGCGTTCCTGGTGCGTGCCACGGATGGGAACGGGACGCTGCAGA
>JBKJKL010000078.1:0-7681 GCA_046597485.1 Chthoniobacterales bacterium | reverse complement strand
ACCGTCTTGAGCTGCGAGACCTTGCCTGCGGCAATGCCGATTTCCTCGCCGAGCTCGTCGTCGGTCGGTTCACGGCCAAGTTCCTCGCTCATCTGAAGCGAAACGCGCCGCATCTTCGAAATTTTGTCGACCAGGTGAACGGGCAGGCGGATCGTCTTCGATTGGTTGGCAAGGGCGCGTTTGATCGACTGTTTGATCCACCACGCCGCATACGTAGAAAGTTTGCCTCCCTTGGCGGGGTCAAAACGCTCCACCGCCTTCATCAAGCCGATGTTGCCCTCGCTGATTAAATCAAGCAGCGGAAGGCCAAGATTCGCATAATCGTGGGCAATTTTGACCACCAGGCGAAGATTGGAGCGAATCATCAGGGCACGCGCCTCGCGGTCGCCCTTCTTGATCTTCGCAGCGAGTTCGATCTCCTGATCCGGCGTAAGAAGGGGGATTTGCCCGATCTCCCGCAGGTAAATTTTAATTCCAGTGTCGCTATCTTCGGCAGCCATAAAACGTTTCATTTAATTCCCAAACCAAGGGCATAATCCCAGTGAACCGAGTATTACGTGCGCGGGTGCTCCACAGGTTGCACATCGTCGCAAGTAAAAGTTAGTTAACCTAGTTAAGTATTCGCAATTGTGACACGGTCCGGACGCGAATTGTTCAAAACATTTTGTGCAATTCCGCCCAATTTTCGGCCCATAAACAAAGTGGGTTGAAGGGCCAGAAAATACCCGGTAGCCCGTCGGCCGTCGCTCGTGTCACGGAGCGAACTCCGAGGGCTCCAAGCCCTCGCGCAGGTCTTCACTGACAAATCTGGGGTTTTAATACAATGTTTTTCCCCTTGGAGCCCATGATTCCGGCCAATTTGACACCGGGACGCACAAATCGTTCATCCAGTGAGATGGTGATGGGGTGCGGTGGCTGCCGGCCTTCACTCCCGCGTTTCCCGTTCCGATGGAAACTGATGAAGATATGTTCGCCAACGGGCGCTACTTATCTAAGGTGAACCGCGCGCGAATCAGGAAGAGGCGCCGGGCCGTGGCGGACAGGCCGCGGGAGCGCTTCAGAGCGCAGGGAGTGAGAACAAGAAATGAAAGACAAGATCCGGGTCGGAATAATCGGGGTAGGGAATTGCGCCTCATCGCTCGTGCAGGGCGTCGAGTTTTACCGCAAGACGACGGAGGAAGAACTCGTCCCTGGGCTCATGCATGTGGACCTCGGCGGCTATCACATTCGCGACATCGAGTTCACCGCCGCCTTCGACATTGCCTCGACTAAAGTGGGCCGCGATTTGGGCGAAGCCATTTTTGCCGAACCGAACAACACCGTGAAGTTCTCCGAGGTGCCGAAGCTCGGCGTGAAAGTGCACCGTGGGATGACGCACGACGGCCTCGGCAAATACCTCAAGAAGGTGATCAAAAAATCGCCCGCCTCGACCGATGACATCGTCGGTATTTTGAAAAAAACGCGGACCGATGTGGTCATCTCCTACTTGCCGGTCGGCTCGGAGATGGCGACGAAGTGGTATGTGGAGCAGATCCTGGAGGCCGGCTGTGCGTTCATCAATTGCGTCCCGGTTTTCATCGCCTCGCAGCCCTACTGGCAGCGCCGGTTTGAGGAGCGAAAACTCCCGATCATCGGCGATGACATCAAGTCGCAGGTCGGGGCCACCATCGCGCACCGCGTCCTGACCAATCTGTTCCGCGAACGCGGAGTGCGCCTCGACCGCACCTACCAACTCAACTTCGGCGGCAACACCGACTTCTTGAACATGCTGGAGCGCGACCGGCTCGAATCGAAAAAGATCTCCAAGACGCAAGCCGTCACCAGCCAGCTCGGCCACGTTTTGCCAGCTCGGGACGTGCACGTTGGGCCGAGCGATTACGTGCCTTGGCTGACCGACCGGAAATGGTGCTACATCCGCATGGAAGGGACCACCTTCGGCAACGTCCCGATCAACTGCGAGATGAAGCTCGAGGTGTGGGACTCGCCGAACTCGGCTGGGGTCGTAATCGATGCGGTCCGCTGCGCCAAGCTTGCGCTGGACCGCGGCCTCTCCGGTTCGCTCGTCGCGCCGTCGAGTTACTTCATGAAGTCGCCGCCGCAGCAGTTCACCGACGACGAAGCGCGTACGAAGACGGAGGAGTTCATTCGCGGGGACGCCAATGTCGTCCTGCCCGACACGCTGAAACGAAACGGGAGCGGCACCCGCAAGACATCCACGAAGCCGCGCGCCTCCTCCCGGGCAAAACGATGAGGCTGTCGCTGGTCCTCGTTCTTGCCGCTGCGTCGAGCACGCTGGCGGCGGAGACTCCGAAATTTGACGCCGCTGCGGCGCAGCGCTTCGCCGATCTCGCTCTCGCCTGCGTGGCGAAGGAGTATCCGAACAAGATCAGCCACAACCTGAACAGCGACGCGGATGTCGCGCCGCCGCGGGAGCTCACGCCGTCTTTTTACGGCTGCTACGATTGGCATTCGTCGGTGCATGGCCACTGGCTGCTGACCCGCCTCGTCCGCACTTTTCCCGACGCGCCGTTCGCCTCTGCTGCGTGGGAAGCGCTTCGGAACAGCCTCTCTCCGGAAAAGCTGGCGCGCGAAGCGCAGTATCTAAAAACCGAGGGCCGCGCGAGTTTCGAGCGACCCTATGGCCTGGCGTGGCTGCTCCAACTCGTGGCGGAATTGCGCGAGTGGGATAACCCAGAGGCGCAGGAGCTGGCGGCGAATTTGCGCCCGCTCGAGGAAACGGCGCTTGATCGCTTGAAGACGTGGCTGCCAAAGTTGTCGCATCCGGTGCGGATCGGTGAACATGCGCAGACCGCTTTCGCGCTCGGGCTCATGCTCGACTATGCGCGCTCGGTAAAAAACGAAGCGTTTGAAAAGCTGCTCACAGCCAGGGCGCGCGACTTTTACCTCGCCGACCGCAGCTGTCCGCTGGCTTACGAGCCTTCGGGGGAAGATTTTCTTTCGCCCTGTCTCGGCGAAGCCGACGTGATGCGGCGCGTCCTTCCATCGGATGAATATGCCAAATGGCTGACTGGATTCCTGCCGCAAATTCCGAAGAGCAGCGAAACGAAGTGGCTGCCGGTCGCCGTCTCACCCGACCCGAGCGATCCGAAGCTGGCGCATCTCGATGGTCTGAATCTCAGCCGCGCCTGGATGCTGGAGGGGATCCTCTCCGCCCTGCCGCGCGATGACGCGCGCCGCGCCGCATTATCTGCGACGTCCGAGGCGCATCGGCGGGCCGGTTTGGCTGCGGTGACTGGCGCGCACTATGAAGGCGGCCACTGGCTCGGCAGCTTCGCCGTTTACCTCTCGACGCAACGCGGCCTCCCGCGCCGCTAGTAAAGATCGTCGGGCGGTTTGGGGGCGCCGTCGTTCGGAAGCAAGCGATCCGAACGCTGTTGACCAGACCGCTTTAGCCGCACGCGGCGGAGCGAGGGGGCTTCCTCGATCCTCGGCGGAGAGATAGCGGGAGCTGCTGGCGCCGGCTCCGCAGCTGCCGGCGTGAGGTCGCTTTCATCTGCCGTCTGCTGGAGCTTCGAGCGTTGCTTCTGGCTGCGCCCGGGCCGGAGCTGGAACGGCTGGTCACCGGTGTCCTTGTTGTCCTCCGACTTGGAGGCCGGCTTTCCCTTCTCAGTGCTCAAAAATAAGTGTCCCGGTAGCGTGCGATCTTTTACCGACGAGAAAGTCGGCACCTCAGCTTCCTGCCACATGTGAAACCGTCAAGCTGGAGCGCTCACGCGTCGCCACGGCCGCTCGCTAGAGCGACTGCACCGACCGCATCGTCTCGTGAAACGGATGATACAATTCGCGGAACTGCGTCAGGCCACGGCGCAGGACTGGTTTGAAATTCGCCAGATCGCCGATGTTGATAATCTGATCCACGCTCTGCACGAACGCGCTCATCGCGTCATTCGTGGCAAAGCGCTGGCTGAGCAGGACGACGAAATGCTGGCGTCGTTGCGGGCCGGAGCGCTTCACCATGTGCTGCAGGAGCGGGTTCGTCTGCAGGGTCGAGCCCTTGAAATTCTCGAAGATGATGACCACGCTATAGCTGTAGGTCTGCAGCTTCAGGAGCACGTCCTCCTCAAAGAGGCCGAGGTGCACCTTGTAGGTCATGTCGATCAACTGCGGCACGACCAATTTCTGGTAGTGCTGGTGATCGATGCAGACGAGGGCGGTGTTGTCGCCGCTGTCGAAAAAGAGCGTTTCGTTTTCGGTCGCCATAAACTTTTTAGCGGAATGCGTTGGCCGGCAGGTCCAGGCGGAGGCCGGAGTCGAGATCGTTGTCCACCCCGCGGGCTTTCTGAATTAAGTCGATCCCGCGCGAAATGCGGCCCTTGCGCGAGGCAAAGGAGCGCGCGGTCTCTTCGCTGATGTGGCCGTGCTGATAGGCGTCGAGGATCGACTGGTCAAAAGTCATCCAGCCAAAGGGTGAGCTCGCCTCGATGATCTCGTAGAAGTTGCGGTGCTCGCCCTCGCCGAGCGCGATCGTTTCCTTTGTCCGCAGATTGTTGCCGAGGATCTCCGTGAGCAACTGGCGGCCGCCGCCATCTTTTGGGGCGAGACGCTGACTCACGACGTAGCGCAGAGTGTCCGCGAGGCGGACTCGCAATTGCTGCTCTTCGCCTAACGAGAACAAGCCCAGGATACGGTTGATCGACTGACCGGCGTCAATTGTATGCAAGGTGCTAAGGACAAGGTGGCCCGTCTCGGCCGCCATCATCGCCACCTCGACCGTAGCGCGGTCGCGCATCTCGCCGACGAGGATGACCTTCGGCGCCTGGCGGAGCGCAGCACGAAGGCCGTTCGGATAGTTGTTAAAATCGTGACCGAGCTCGCGCTGATTAAAGGTGGCTCGCAGCTTCGGGTGCACATACTCGATCGGGTCTTCGAGCGTAACGACGTGGACCGGCTGGGTGGCGTTGATCTCGTTCAGGAGAGCGGCCAGCGTGGTCGTCTTGCCGCTCCCGGTCGCGCCCGTGACAAGGACGAGGCCGGTCCTCTCTTTCGCGATTTCCTTGAAGATGTTGGGCAGGCCGAGGGAGGTGACTGAGGGCACTTCGTTTTCGAGCTTGCGCAGCACGATCGAGAAATGGCCCTGTTGCCGGAAGATGTTGACGCGGAAACGTGCGTCGTCGCCTAACGAGTAACTGCAATCGCAGGAACCGCCGGTCAGGAAATCATAGAGCAGCCGCCGATTCCCCTGCATGAGGGTGAGCGCGATCTGCTCCGTCTGGTAGGGCGTGAGCGCCTCGACCGGCGGGTCGACGTAAACCGGCTTCAGTTCGCCGAAATCTTCGACCTGCAAAGGATGACCGACCGAGAAGTTCAGGTCGGAGATGCCGTCGTAGGTCCGCAGCATGGCGGAAAGGATGTTGTCGAGGTCAGGGATTCTCATGGCGCTTTATTCGTCACTCATGTCCGCCGGCGGTTCCTTCAGGAAGGGGCGGAATTTCTTTTTATCGATCGCCTTGTCGTAAGCTTCTTCCGGCGAGATGCGAGCGTGTCGCAGGTGCTCCATGATCGCGTCGTCCAGCGGCTGGTTGCCCTTCTTTTTGCCGACCTGGATCATGCCGGGGATCTGGTGGGTTTTGCCTTCGCGGACGAGGTTCGCGATCGCCATGTCGACGACCAGAATCTCGAGCGCGGCGACGCGTCCGGGTTTGTCGATGCGTTTGAAGAGGTTCTGCGCGATCACGCCTTTGAGCGATTCCGCGAGGGTGGCGCGGATCTGGTTCTGCTGGCTGCTCGGGAAAACGTCGATGATACGATCGACGGCCTTCGAAGCGCTGGAGGTGTGCAATGTGCCGAAGACAAGGTGACCGGTGGCCGCGGCGGTGAGAGCGAGCTCGATGGTGTCGAGGTCGCGCATTTCTCCGACGAGGAGGATATCTGGATCCTCACGCAGAGCGCCGCGGAGGGCGGAGGCAAAGGAGCGGGTATGCACTCCCACTTCGCGATGCTGGACGAGACAATTCTGGCTGCGGTGCACAAACTCAATCGGATCCTCCACCGTGATGATGTGGTCGTGCCGCTGGAGATTCGCGTAATCCATCATCGCGGCCAGGGTGGTCGACTTGCCGGAGCCGGTCGGGCCAGTCACCAGGACGAGTCCCTTTTTCAAAAGCGGGAAGCGCTTCAGGACCGGCGGAAGGTTCAGGTCTTCGACGGTAAGCACGTTTGAGGGGATGAGCCGGAAGACGGCGGAGATGCCGTATTTCTGCTGGAAGAAGTTAGCGCGGTAACGCGCGACGCCGGGCACCTCGTAGCCGAAGTCGACGTCGGAGGTTTCCTCGAAGACCTTGATCTTACCTTCCGGCGCGATTTCGTAGACCATCGCTTTCAGGTCGTCATTTTGCAGCGGCGGATAATCAACTCGGACGAGTTCGCCGTTAATCCGCAGCATCGGCGGATTGTTCGTGGAAAGGTGCAGGTCCGACGCTTTTTGCTCGGACATCAATTTGAAGAAGGAATCAATTCGCGCCATAGCAGTCGCGAGTAGCTAGAGCTAAATCAGTGCCACTGCGGCGAGTGCCGCGTGTGCCGCGGAAAATAGAAAATCAGGCGATCGCCTGCCGCGCCGCCTCGAGCGTCATGCTGACCTGCGCGAGAAGCTTCTGCCGCGTGTAGGGCTTCGGGATGAAGCCGCGCAGACCGCGCGCCAGCATCGCACCGAGTTTCGTCTGCTCGGCAAAGCCACTGCTCAGGACGACGACCACGTCGGGATTGAGCGCGTGCAGTTCTTCAAAGACGGCGTCGCCATCGAGCACCGGCAGGAAGAAATCGAGAATGACGAGGCCGATCTGCGAGCCGAACTGCTGGTAAATCTTGAGCGCCTCGAACCCGTCCTTCGCCAGGATGATGCGGTAGCCTTCCTCCGCCAGCATGGCAGCGGCGAGCTCGGCGATCTCCAACTCGTCATCGACGAGCAGGATCAATTCACGCGCGCCTTGCGGGTTCTGCACCTTCAAGTCTGGCGGCAGCGGCGCCTTGGCTTTCGGAACCGGGCGGGCAGGGATAAATTGCTTTGGCTCGAGCGGCGCCGACTTCGGCGGCGGCGGGAGGACGGAGAAACGCAGCGCTGGCTCGCGCTCCACCGGCGGGCGGGCCGTGCTCCCGGCGAGGATGGAGGAAGTCACCCGGTCGAAGAGACCCTGCGCCGTCTTGGTCGCGATCTCGACTTTATCGCCCAGCATCTCGACGTAGCTCGCATCGCGCTTGTGCTGCTTCGCCAGATCGGCATACCGCGAGATCTGCTGGAGCGTTGTGTTGAGCTCGGTCGCAGTGGTGGCGATCCACTTCAGGTCTTCTTGATCGAGCATAATTCCACTAGCGCTCGACGTTATCTCGCTCACCCGAGCAAGCCCACCACACGCCGCCGAGGACGACAGTGAGGGCGAATGCGAAGGAGATAAGTGTAAACATAGTCGGAGCGATAATTAGAATTCAGCACGCTTCATGCCGCCTTCGTTTGGAGGGGTCAACGCGAATCTGTTTAGCCGGAGGTTTATTTTCGCGCCTGTGCAGGCGCAGGCGTTTGCAGCCGATTTAAGCGGTCGCGATTGCAGCGCGATGATCGCTTTTCCCGAGGGTCATCCGGACGGCGGCGGTGACTTCGTCTGCCGTCACTTCCTTCATGCAGCGGAAATCAATCGGACACTCACGGAGGAAGCAGGGACTGCAG
>JBKJKL010000107.1:0-7191 GCA_046597485.1 Chthoniobacterales bacterium | reverse complement strand
CTGCCGCATGTCGATTCCTTCCTCGCCGATGGCTACACAAAGGAAGAGATGAAGATGCAACACGAAGGCCGCCGCATCATGCACCTGCCCGACTTCCGCGCCTCGGTCACCTGCGTGCGCGTCCCCGTTTTTCGCGCGCATTCGGTCGCGGTCATAGCGGAATTCGAGCGGCCAGTCACGATGGAAAAAGCGCATGAAGTGCTCGCACAGGCTCCGGGCCTCGACTTGGTCGATGAGCCGCGCAGCAACGCGTACCCGACGCCGCTCGCCGCGGCCGGGAAGGATCACTGCCAAGTCGGCCGCGTCCGGCTGGATTGCGCGCTCGAAAACGGCCTCACCTTTTGGGTTTCGGGCGATCAACTGCTGAAGGGCGCTGCGCTTAACGCGGTCCAGATCGCCGAACTCCTGTAACCGGAACGAAAACAGCCCCGGATCGCTCCGGGGCCGCTCAAGTTTCTAACTGTTCGCTTACTGCTCCGGCTCGGGCTGGTCGTCGCCTTTCTTCGGCTTCTTCTGCCGGCCGCCATCTTCGGCCGGCGGAGCAGCACGACGCTCCTGCTGCGGAGGTTCCTGGCGGATGCGCGGCGCGGCCTGCGGCGCTTCCCGCACCACCGGCGGCTCGACCCGCTGCATCTGCTGTTGGCGGCGCACTTCTGCTTGCTGCTGCATCTGCGCTTCACGCTGCGAACGGCGCGACTCGGCCTGCTGCTCCACCTGGGCGCGGCGCGCCTCATTATCCTGCTGCGCCTGCGCGCGACGGGACTCAGCCTCCGCGGCCCGGCCGGCGGCACGTTCTTCGTTCTGCTTCATCGCATTCCGTTCGGCGGCCTGCTGTTGCATAACTTCACGCGCATCGCGATCCGCCTTCTGCTTCCCGCCACGGTCGCGCTCGGCCGGCTCGATCACACCACGTCCAGAAACGCGGGGGGCGATCTGCTCTTCACCGCGCATCGTGTCGCCACCGCTGCCCTCCTCGATCGTAGCTCCGCGGCTTGGCGGCATCACCGCCGGTCCTGCGTTCTTGCGCACGGTGGCCGGCTTGCCCTTTTCGCGGGAATCCTTTTCGTCCGGCGCAGTCGCCCTCACCGTATCGCCGGCGCGATCCAAAATGTCGCCCGTGCCTTTGCCTTCCTTGTCCTTTCCCGGGCGGCCAGATGCAGCGGGCTGCTTCCCATCGCGCACCACGGCGGACTGATCGGCCGGGGCGCTATCATCGGCACCGACGGCACGGCCACCGCCAGGCGGTGCCTTCAAAACGTCATGCATGAGGTCGCGGCCCTTCTTTGGCGGCTCGTCAGGATTGGTCGCTGCAGGCTTCACTCCATCCGCCGGAGGATTGCCCACGACCGGCGGATTATTCGACCGCGCGATCTGCGGCGGCGGCACTTCCTTTGGATCTTCGGCCTTGAACTTCTCCTGCATCTTCGCCTTCGCGGCAGGGTCGTTCACGCCCATCCAGCCTGTCTCGAAGGTCGGCTTCTCTACCTTCGTTTTCACCGCTTTTGGAGCCGGCATTTCCTCCGGAATCTCAACCTTCTGCGGCGCGGACACCATCAGTCGATTGCCTTCCACCTTCGTCCAATCGCCCGAGCGCGGCGCAGTCGTGGAATCAATGCTCGCGGTGCGCTCGAGCTGCAGCCGCTGGATCGGGCGGGTCGAGTAGGCACTGACTCGCTCATAGTCCGGGCCGTAGTTGTAGACCGTGTTGTTGTTATACGTGATGTTGGTCACGTTCACCGTCTGGTTGATGTAGGTAATGTTCTGCGAGGGCGCGTAGAGGCGGTTCCGCAGGACGGGCTCGCCGATGTAGCGCAGGTCGCAGAAGTTGTAATACTCCGGCCCGATATCGAACTCGATGTCCACGTTGTAGGAGACGCCGCGCGGCTCATAAACGTTCTCAAATCCGCGCCCGCCCCGGCCGGGCGGCAAGGGCGCCCAGCCGATGTAATTCCCGCCAGTGCGCCACGAAACCCAAGCCGGTCCCCACGTCCTCCCCGGGACCCAGACCCAGCCGTAATCGTGCAGCCGAGCCCAGCGCCCGTAGTGATAGGTGGCCCAGCCGAAATCCTCGTAGGAAACCCATGTCCAGCCGACCCCGGTGTAGGCCCAGTAGCCGTCGCTATAGGGACGCCAGCGCGAATCGCGCCCCGCCACGCTGGGCTGCCAGCAGTAGCCGTAGTCGCCCACGTCGATCCAGTTGCCGCCGTGGAGATTGTTGTAGAAAAGGTCGATCGAGACGTCGCCGTGCGCTTCCGCCTGCCGCATGGACGGGAAGAGCACCGCGAAGAGTGCGAGTGCAAAGAGGAGTCGTTTCATAAGCGTGATTTTTCTGCGGAGGATTAGACCAGCAGCCGCCGGCCGTTATTCATCTTTCCAGAAATCGCAGCCCCGACCCCGGGGCGCGCGTTTGGGCCGAGGTCTCCGCTAGCGCCCGCGCAGGACGACAAACGACCGAGTGCGATGCCGGCAGACGGAAAGCACATGGGTGCCATTCGGATCGAGCGTGCCCAGCACCTTGCGATACTCGTCCACGGTCGTGACCGGCTGCTGGTTGACTTCCTCGATCACGTCGCCCTTCCGGAGTTCGCCCCCAGCGTCCTCCACTTTTGTGATCACGACACCGCGGACCACGTTTGGGAGATCGAGTTGGCGAACGAGCTCAGGCGTCAACTCCGTCACTTGCACCCCGGCGAGCGGCGACTCATCCTGCAAATCCTGCTCGTCATCGTTCTGCGCCGGAGGCTGGTTCGGTTGCTGTGGTTGCTGATTTGGCTGCGGCACCCCGCCCTGCTGACGTGGCGTGGCGCGGGCGAGATAATCCACCGGCTGCTCCTTAATCTCCGTCGAGACCGAGATCCGTTTCCCGCCGCGCTCGACCTCGAGTTGAATCTTTTTGTTCACCTCGGTCTGCGAAACCACGCTGCGCAATTCCGGGAATGAGCGCACCTCGTGCCCGTCGAACTTCTTGATCACGTCGCCGCGCTGCAGCTGCGCGTCGGCCGCGGGAGAGTTCGGCACCACGTCCTCCACGAGCACGCCATCGGTATCGCTATCCTGCGGTCCGCCCTGCAAGGGATTGCGCGTCTGAATGCCGAGATAACCGCGGATGATGCGGCCCTGTTTCAAGAGGCTCTCGAGCGCGCTCCGGACAGAGTTGGAAGGAATCGCAAACCCGATGCCCTGCGAGCCGCCGCTGCGCGAAATAATCGCGGTGTTGATGCCGATAATCTCGCCTTGGAGATTGATCAATGGGCCGCCGCTGTTCCCCGGGTTAATCGCGGCGTTGGTCTGCAGGTAATCGCCGAAACCATCGACGCGATTAGGCCGCCCTTTCGAGCTGATGATGCCGTCCGTGACCGTCTCCTCGAACCCAAAAGGATTGCCGACCGCAAGGACGAAGTCGCCTGCCTGGACCGCGTCGGAGTCGCCGAACTTGAGCGGTTTTAGTCCCGGCTCATCGATCTTCAGCACGGCGAGGTCGACCTGCGCATCGGCGCCGACGAGGCGCGCCTTCTTCGTCCGCCCATCGCTCAGCTGCACCTCGATCTCATCCACCTGATCGACGACGTGGTTGTTTGTAATGATGTGGCCCTCGGCCGAGACGATCACGCCCGAGCCTAACGAGTTCTGCACCGTGGCCTGCTCGTTCGGGTTTCGGAATTGGCGGGAGTTCCGATAAAAGAACTCAAACGGATCCATCCCTGACCGCCTCATCGGCATCCGCTTCGAAGTCTTGATGCTCACGACGGAGGGGACGACGCTGTTGACCAGCAACCGCCGCTCGCGCTGCATCGCCCCGAGGTTGCCGACTTGGCCGGAGTCGATGCTCGAGTTGGCCGCCAGAGTGTATTTTTCCGGGGTGCCCCGCGCGGCCAGGCCGAGGCCGCCGTGCTTCATCCGGTAATCGTAAAGAGCCGAGATGCCCGCGCTGAGCAGGCCGACAAAAAGGATAAATTTCAGCAGATTTTTCATTAGGAAACGTTTGAGAAGCTTCGCCCTTCCTGTTCGACAACCAACTTGCGGAAACGTTGATTTTCGGGCGCCTCGAGGAACGGGTCCCACTCGATGATCGCATTCGCCGCCGTCCGCGCGCGCAACATCAACTCCATGTCGGTCTTCAAATTACCGAGCTGGAGCGCGGGCAATCCGCTCTGCGCCGTGCCGAGTAGATCGCCCGGCCCGCGCTGTTCCCAATCCGCCTCCGCGACCTCGAAGCCGTCGCGCGTCCGTTCCAGGACGGACAACTTCGCCACCGTCTCCGGCGAGACGTCGTCGCTCAGGAGCACGCAATACGACTTATGCTGGCCGCGCCCGATCCGCCCGCGCAACTGGTGCAGCTGCGCGAGCCCGAAGCGTTCCGCATTTTCGATCAACATCACGGTGGCGTTCGGCACGTCCACGCCCACCTCGATGACCGTGGTGCTGATGAGCGCACTCGTTTCGCCCTGGCGGAAACGTTCCATCGCCGCCTGCTTCTCCGGCGCCGGAATGCGGCCGTGCAGGAGATCGCAGCGAAACGGCCGGAGCCGATCGCACCAAGTCTCAAACTCCGCCGCGGCCGCCTTTGCCTCCAGCTTCTCGCTCTCGTCGATCAGCGGATAAATCACGTAGGCCTGCCGCCCTGCTTCCAGTTCCTTCCGGATAAAATTCAGCACCTCGCCGAGCTTGGTCGCGTCTCGCACGGCGGTCAGGACTTTGCCGCGATTGGACGGCATCTCGTCGATCGTCGAGACGTCGAGATCACCGTAGGTCAGCATCGTCAGCGTGCGCGGAATTGGCGTCGCCGTCATGACCAGGACATCGGGCGCGGGTTCGCGATTCGTCAGGCGCGCGCGCTGCGAAACGCCAAACTTGTGTTGCTCGTCGATAACCACGAAGCCCAGATTCTGGAACTCAACGCCTTCGTAAAGCAACGCGTGCGTGCCGACGATCACCGCCGGCGCGCCGGTTGCGCCCGGCGCCTCGAAGAGCGGGAGCGGTGCGTTGTCTTCGCGACGCGTGCCGGTGCGCAGCGCCACCGTCACTCCGAGCGGATCGAGCCAGCGGCGCAGGACGTCGTAGTGTTGTTCCGCGAGGATTTGCGTAGGTGCCATCAGCGCCGCCTGCGAGCCACTCTCGACCGCGAGCAGCATGGCCGCGATCGCGACCACTGTCTTGCCCGAGCCGACATCGCCCTGCAGGAGGCGATTCATCGGGCTCTTCGCCGCGAGGTCGCGCCGCACTTCCGCGAGGACGCGCGCCTGCGCCGGCGTGAGTTCAAACGGTAGCGACGCGAGCAGTCGGTCGACGAGCATGCCTTTCGCCGCATGGGGAACCCCGACACGTTTCGCCACCGTGGCGCGCCGGGTTGCAATCGTCATCTGCATGGCGAAAAACTCGGCAAAAACGAGATGCTCGCGCGCGGCCGCCAGCGCTTTCCAATCCTCGGGGAAATGGATGTTCCGCAGCGCGGTCGTTCGTCCACCGGCTTCGTGTTTCCGCGGGACGAGCGTCTCGACGTCGTCATCGTCGAGATGTTGCAGGGCCTCGTGGATGAGCGTGCGAAAGACGCGCTGCGAGAGGCCTTCCGTCGCCGGATAAATCGGCGTGATGCGCGCGAAATGAATCGAGACGTCGGCGTCTTCCTCGATCACTTCAAACTCCGGATGCTCCATGCAGATGCGCTGTCCGCGCAGGCGCGGCTTGCCGAAAGCGACCACGCGCTGGCCGCTCGCGATCATCTTTTGCACGTAGTGCATGTTGAACCAGCGGAGGACGAGCGGCTGGCTGAGCGCGTGCGGATGATCTTCCTCGAGCATGGCCTCGAAAATTTTCTTCCAGCCGCCGAAGCGCCGCACCGAAGTCTTCGTCACCTCGCCGCAGATCAGGATAGGCGTCTCGCTTTCGTCGCGCGGGAAGCCAACGAACTCGCTCCGGTCCTCGTGCCGTCGCGGAAAATGCGTGAGTAGATTCTCCACTGTCTCGATCCCGAGACGGCGCAGAGGGGCAAGCCGCGCGCGCGGGACCCAGTCGCAATCTTCTAGCTTGTCGGCCAGTCGCATCGGCTAGAGGGGCTCGGCGGCGCGCAGTGCTTCTACCTGCACGTTGAGACGCTTTTCGCCTTCGTAAAAATCGGCGTGAATCTGGAAGGCCACATCCCACGGCGGCGGCGGAAGCACGACCGCGGCTCCATCGAAATAAATCGCGCGCGCGTGGTGGTTCTTCTGCCGCAGGCGCAGCGAAAGGTGTTTCTCTTTCACGATCTTCGGCTCGAACGCCGGCTCGACTGCGCGCGCGAAAAACATCGGCTGAGGATTCCCCGCACCGAACGGTTCGAGCACTTCGTGCCACTCGAGCAAGTCGCCAGTCAGCTGCGAAAGGGTGAGCTCGTGGTCGATGTGCAGGCGCGGCTGGAGCGCATCGTCCGAGAGCAGCTCGCGCGCGCTGGCGCGGAAGGCGTCGGCGAAGCTCGCCAAGTTTTCTTCGCGAATAGTCAACCCCGCGGCCATTTCGTGCCCACCATATTTTTCGAGCCACGAACTGCAGCGGCCGAGCGTCTCGACAAGCGAGAAACCCTGAATGCTGCGCCCGCTTCCCTTCCCCAAGCCATCGGCATCAAAGCCGATCACGATCGTCGGCCGATGATATTTCCGCATCAGCCGCGAAGCGACGATGCCGACCACGCCCGGATGCCATTCGCGCGCGCCGACCACGATCGCCGCGTCGCACGCTGGATCGAAGCTGCTCGCGATCAGTTTGTCCGCAGCCGCGAACGTCGCTTTCTCGACCGCCTGCCGTTCGCGGTTTTGCGTGTCGAGCAAGGTAGCGAGCTCAGCGGCTTCGGCTTCATCTCGCGTGACGAGGAGCCGCAGGGCGCGCTCCGCAGTCGCGAGACGGCCGGCCGCATTCAGGCGCGGGCCGAGCCGAAAGCCGATGTCCTGCGCGCACACCTTCGCGCCGACGCCGGCCAGCTCCGCGAGCTTCCGGATGCCCGGCCGCTGCGAGCGCGCGATCTGTCGCATGCCTTGCTGGACGAGAGCGCGATTCTCGCGTTCCAGCGGGACGATGTCGGCCACCGTCCCGAGCGCGACAAGATCGAGCTGGGCCTTGAGATCGAAGCCGTCGAGCGGCCGCGTCTTGAGCAACGCGTGACAGAGTTTGAAAACCACCCCCGCGCTGCACAAGTAGCGGAAGGCGCAGTCGCCCGAGATC
>JBKJKL010000318.1:0-3937 GCA_046597485.1 Chthoniobacterales bacterium | reverse complement strand
GCGCGCTCGATCGCGTTCTCCAACTCGCGGACGTTTCCGGGGTAGTTGCAGAGACGCGGAAGATCGAGCCCATCGCAGTCGATATTCTCTGTCACTACAACTACCCCGGAAACGTCCGCGAGTTGGAGAACGCGATCGAGCGCGCCTGCGCCTTATGCGATGAGGACACGATCACGCAGAGTGATCTGCCGCCGCAGGTGGTGGCCTACGCCCAAGGCGATAAGGCTGATCATGCACTGGCCTCGATGCCGGTCGGACTAAAGCTTGACGACTTCATCCAGCAACAGGAGCGGAAGTACATTGAAGCGACGCTCAATCACGTGGATGGGGCGCGAGAGAAAGCGGCCAGCATGCTGGGCATCAGCATGGCGACGCTTTATCGGAAGCTGGGGATCAAAGGAAAGAAGTAGCCGCGCCAGCGTGCGGCGCGGGCCAGCGCGGCGGTTATCCCCGCTTGGTGTAGATTTTGATCTGCTCGGCAGCTTTCTCGAGTTCCTCGAGACGCTCCAGCGTTGCGGCTTGTTTCTTTAACATCTCGTCGTTGGCGGCTTCCAATTCTCGGAGAGCACGCACCGCCGTCGTAGCGATATTCGAATCTGCCGCGGCGGTCGCCGCCTGCACACTGGCCGGTTGCATGGAGGCTGCGGGCTGGACGACGACCGGCGGGTGAAGGGATTGCGCGTGTGCGACTGGGCTAGTCGTCGCGAGCGTAAGGAGGAGATAAGCGATGCGGTTTATCATATTAGTGTCCTGAGCGGCTGGAGAAGACTCGGGCGAGACGCATCTGGTCGGCAACCACGGTGAGGCGTTCCTCGATCTTGGTTTGGTTGGTAGCGATTTCCGCCTGCTGGGCCTTCATTTTTTTGAGCGTGGCCGCGAGCTGTTGTTCCGGTGTTCCAGGCGGCTCCGCCCGGAGCATTGCCCCCGTGAGCAGTAGGATCGTAGTAAGAATGGAAAGGCGTTTCATGGGATTTCGAACTCTGTGAAGCAGTTCGCATTCCCCCGCGGAACGGTAATTGCTTGCTTTGTCGCTCGCTACGCGCGTAGCGTGAATAAATGGCTGGCCCAGGGATGTATCAGACTCAGAACCTCTCGTTACAGCAGGTTCTTGCCCCGCAACTCCAACAGAGCCTGCTGATTCTGCAGGCTCCGCTGCTGGAATTGCGCAATTTGGTCCAACAAGAGATGGAGACCAATCCGGTCCTGGAGGAGCTGGCCAACGAAGCGCCCGACACACCGGAAGAAAAACCGGCGTCGGAAGATCGCGAGTTTAAGGAAGAGTTCGATCAGCTGGCGAAGCTCGACGACGAATGGCGCGATTACATGGCGCAGTCGGGCAGCTATACGCCACGCTCGCAGGACGAGGACGAGAAGCGCCAGTTCTTTTTCGAGTCGATCGCCACCCACGAGACACTCCAGCAGCACTTGATGGGGCAGCTGAATCAGACCGCACTCGATGCGGGCGATCGCAAGACCGCGGAAGTGATCATCGGCAACATCGATGAGGATGGCTTCCTGCAGTCGAAACCGGAGGAGATGTCGATGAATACCGGCATTCCGCAGGAAGAGTTTGAGCACATGCTGACGCTCATCCAGAGCTTTTATCCGCCGGGTGTAGGAGCACGTGACCTGCAGGAGTGTTTGCTAATCCAACTTAAGCGCGAGGGAAGACAGAACACGCTCGAATACAAGATTATCGCCGAGCACATGCAGGATCTGGGGAAGCGCCGCTTCCCCGAGATCGCACGCCGGATGGGGATCAATTCCGAGCAGGTGCAAAAATGCGCCAACAGCATCGCGCGACTCGATCCGCGCCCTGGCCAGATTTTTGCCGAGTCCCCGCAGAATTATGTCCTGCCCGACGTCACGGTCGAAAAGATCGACGGCGAATACCAGGTGATCCTGAACGGCGAACAGATTCCGCATTTGCGCATCAGCAACACGTACAAGGATATCATGGCCCAGGACGGGAACGGCGGGGATGTGAAGGATTACATCCGCGACAAGATCCGCAGCGGGAAGTTCCTCATCAAATCGATCCACCAGCGTCAGCAGACGATCTCGAATATCTCCCATCAGATCGTCTCACGGCAGCTTGAATTTCTGGACCGCGGCAGCGCCCACCTCAAGCCGATGACGATGGTGCAAATCGCCGATGCCGTCGGGGTGCACGAGACGACGGTCAGTCGCGCCATCTCCGGGAAATACATGTCCACCCCACAGGGTGTTTTCGAGATGAAGTATTTCTTCACGCCCGGCTATCAGACGGCGAGCGGTGAATCGATGAGCAACACGAGCGTCAAGGAAGCCATCCTCGATCTGGTCAAGAGCGAGAACGGCAGCGCGCCCCTGAGTGACAAGGAGATCGTCGAGATCCTAAGCGAGCGTGGCATTCCGATCGCACGGCGCACCGTGGCGAAGTACCGCACCGAGTTGAACATCCTGCCGAGCAATATGCGGCGGAAATACTAGCGACGCCGCGGCCGCTGAGTTTTCTCTTTCGTCGTTCTGTAGTACAGCAGTGGGATGAATTCCGCTTTGCGTAGCGCGGTGCTAGCGGAATGGCGCGGCCTCTCCGCGCCGAGGCCCCGGCCAGACAAGTGGCACGCGGCGGCTGAGCTGATGCCAAAGCTGATGCAGCAGCTCGGGCTCGGCGAGCGTTTGCGTCAAAACGAAGTAATGGCGGCTTGGCGCGACATTGTGGGCGATTTTATCGCCGAGCACTCCACCCCGTTCAGCCTACGTGACGGGGTGCTCTACGTCCGCGTGCTGCAGCCCTCGCTGCACTATCAGTTTGAGCAGATTTCCAAGCCCGAAATCCTGCGTCGGCTCAAACGGCAATTTGGCGGCATGGTGATCCGCGACATCCGCTTTCGCGTGGGCTAGGCAGTCGACCGCGTTGCTTACCGCGCCGGCTCGTCCTGAACTTCGACTTCGTTTAGGAGCGCGGTAAATCCCTCGGCGTCGGCGGATTCGCCCGGTTCTATCGCAGTGCGCAGCAGACAGCTAAGACACTTGCCTACACCAATCCTGACTGCCGACTGGCAGAAAGGACATTCGCCCGGCGCAAGCTCTGTGCTCGCTACCGAGTCTGTGAACTCGGCAAGTCGCATCACCTTCTACTACGGTTTTTTCTCCGGATGGATTGCTCGAGACTGCTAACTTCTCAGCTTGTCGACCGCTCCGCCGTTCTGGAAACGGTTGTCGACGTTCGAACCCTGCGAAGAGATTCCAAATCGACCGCAGCACATCGGAGGGCTCGCGTCTGAAGGTTCTTCCTTCGCCGCCGATCTCGGCGCGAAAATTTATGACCCGCTCGGACTTCCCCCTCTTGGTGGAATTTCGGCAAGTGTCTTCGGGCAAAGTTCGCTCTGTGTTTCCGATTGCGATCAAGGCCCGCGCGCCGTCAACTTTCGCAATGGAACGAGCGCTGGGCGATGCCATCGTAATCGAGGAGCTGGAACTCAACCTGCGGATTGGTGTGCCGGAGGCCGAACGGGCCGCGCCGCAGCGGCTCGTAGTCTGCTTAAGCCTTTGGCCAAGCGAAAACTTCGACCATTTGGGCGACGATCTGGCCCGCACCGTCGATTACGCGGCTGTCGCCCCAGAGGTTCGCGTTTTTTGCGAACAGCGGACTGACAAACTCATCGAAACGCTAGCGGCAGCGATCGCCACTCATCTGCTGGCCACCTTTGCGTTGCGCGCAGTCAAGGTCGAACTGCGAAAGTTCGTCCTGCCGCAGTGTAAGCACGTCGCGGCGATTGTCACCCGCATCGCGGGCTAAGACGTGGCCGCGACGCGGTCGCCGGCGTTGAGCACTTCGGTGATTGCGGCGGTGAAATTTTCCACTCCAGTGCTCGGGACGATAATTGTGTTGCGGCGGCCGTGCGCTTCTTCGGTGATGCGGAGAAAACGGCCGCGATCGTTCTCGCGCAGC
>JBKJKL010000304.1:0-3499 GCA_046597485.1 Chthoniobacterales bacterium | reverse complement strand
GCCGTCGGCGTCGATGATCGCGGCGGTGTTGTGATACAGGCCGGCCGCGCGCTTCTCGAAGAGCGAGGCGACGATGACTACCTTCTTCTCGCGCGCGATCGCGGCGAGCGCGTGCGTACTCGGCCCCGGGATTTCTTCGGCGAGGGCGAAGTTGGCGTGGTCCTCCGTCTGGCAGAAATACTGCGAACGGAAAAGCTCGGGCAGACAGATGATGTCCGCGCCTTCCTCTGCCGCCTGCCGGCAAAACGCGACCGCCTTCTCCAGGTTCGCCGCGGGGTCGATCCCGCAGCTCATCTGGACGAGCGCGACTCGCGATTGCGCTTCCGCCATCGTCGTTACTTGACCGAGTCGGCGGGGACGATCTTGATGCTCTCGACCTGGACGCGCTTGGTCGGCTTGCTCCGTTCGCCGCCGCCGCTCATCGTGACCGGGATCTCCGCGATTTTGTCGAGGACATCGAGGCCTTTGATCAGCTTACCGAAGCCGGTGTACTGATTGTCGAGATGCGGCGCGCGCGCGTGCATGAGGAAGAACTGGCTGCCGGCCGAGTCCGGGCTCGCCGAGCGCGCCATCGAGAGAACGCCCTTTTCGTGCAGCTTGGCGTTGAACTCCGCCTTGATCTGGTAGCCGGGGCCGCCCGTGCCGTAGCTCGATTCCTTTGCGAGGTCCTTCGTGTTCGGGTCGCCTCCCTGGATCATGAAGCCCTTCACGATGCGGTGGAATGCCGTCCCATCGTAGAATCCTTCGCGCGCCAGCTTCTTAAAATTTTCGACCGTCTTCGGCGCCACGTCCGTCCAGAATTCGGCGACCATTTCGCCTTCGCTGGTTTTGATGACGGCTACTTCGTTTTGGGCTGGGCTGGGTGATGGAGTCATAGTCGGTGAAGGGGTGGTAGTTGGTTCCTGGGCGAAGGCCGCGGCGCTGAGAAAAACAGCGCCGAGCAGTGAAGAAAGCAGAGAGGTTCTCATGCGTCGCACCCTAACGGCCCACGCAAAACCTTCAACGGCCAATCCGGCCGCTTTCGTCGTCGGCCGCGGACGATGCGGAAGCGGCCAGCGCGGCGTGATATTCCTGGATCGTCTTCACCTGCGGACTGCGCTTTTGGAGCGATTCGATCCCGCGCACGCTGGCCTGCGCCGCGCGCAGGGTGGTGATGATCGGGATCTTCAAGGTGCGCGCGCCGCTCCGCATCCGCACCTCGTCCTCGCGCGGGATCTTCCCGGCCGGGGTGTTGATGATGAGCTGCACGTCGCCGTTTTTAATCCGGTCGAGCACATGCGGGCGGCCTTCGCGTAATTTGAAAACGCGCGTCACATCGATGCCCGCTTCCGAAAGCATCGCGGCCGTGCCGCTCGTCGCGATGATACCGAAGCCGAGCCGGACGAACTCGCGCGCCAGCGGCACGACGCGGGGTTTGTCGCTGTCTTTCACGCTGATGAAAATGTTCCCGTTCCGCGGCAGCGCGGGCGGCGCCGCCATCTGCGCCTTCGCATAAGCGAGGCCGAGATCCGCGTCGATGCCCATCACTTCGCCGGTAGATTTCATCTCCGGCCCAAGCCCGGTGTCGCTCCCCTGATAGCGGAGGAAGGGGAAGACCGGCTCCTTCACCGAGTAATGTTCCGGGACGACTTCCTGCGTGAAGCCGAGGCTGCCTAACGAGTGACCGGCCATCACTTTCGCGGCCAGCTTGGCCAGAGGGACGCCGATCGCTTTGCTCACAAACGGCGCGGTCCGCGAAGCGCGCGGATTCACCTCCAGCACGTAAACGTCGTCGCCTTTGACCGCGAACTGCACGTTCATCAAGCCGCGCACTTCGAGCTCGTGCGCCATCGCTTTGGTCGCGCTCGCAATTTCCTCGAGCACCGAAGGAGAGAGCGAAAAAGTCGGGATGACACAGGCGCTGTCGCCGCTGTGAATGCCGGCGAGCTGCACGTGCTCCATGATCGCGCCGATGACCGCGATCTGGCCGTCCGCGATGCAATCGACATCGACCTCGATCGCGTCCTCGAGAAAGCGGTCGACCAGCACCGGCCGGTCCGCGCTGACCTCGACCGCTGTCTCCATGTAACGCTGCAAATCTTCGTGGTTGTAGATCAACTCCATCGCGCGCCCGCCGAGGACGAACGACGGCCGGACCAGCACCGGGTAACCGATCCGTTCCGCGATCGCGATCGCCTCCTCCGCGCTGACTGCGGTCCCATTCGGCGTCTGCCGCAAGCCGAGCTTGTCGAGCATGGCGGCGAAGAGCTTCCGGTCTTCCGCGCGCTCGATGCTTTCCGGCTGCGTCCCGAGGATCGGCACATTGGCCGCGCGCAGGCCGGCCGCGAGATTGAGCGGCGTCTGCCCGCCGAACTGCACGATGACGCCGTCCGGCTTCTCCTGGTCGTAGATGTTGAGGACGTCTTCGAGCGTGAGCGGCTCGAAGTAAAGCTTGTCGCTCGTATCGTAATCGGTAGAGACGGTCTCCGGGTTCGAGTTGACCATGATCGTCTCGTAACCCAGCTCGCGGAGCGCGAAAGCGGCGTGCACGCAGCAGTAGTCGAACTCGATCCCCTGGCCGATCCGGTTCGGGCCGCCACCGAGGATCATCACCTTCCGCCGCTCGCTCCGCCGCATCTCGTTCTCGATCCCATAGGTCGAGTAGTAGTAGGGAGTGAAAGCCTCAAACTCGGCCGCGCAGGTGTCGACCAGGCGATAGGTGGGAATGACGCCCAATTCCTTTCGCAGTGCGCGGACTTCCGCTTCCGGCATTTTCCACGCGACCGCGAGCTGCCGATCCGAAAAACCGAGCTTCTTCAAGCGGCGAAGCTCACGCGCATCGATCGGGACGCCGCGGAGCACGGCCGTCTCGGCTGTGGGGCCCGCAGGCGTCTCGCCTGTGGCATCCTCGCGTTGCAACTTCCACCCAGTTTCGAGAATGAATTCCCCGTCACGCAGGGCCGCCCTCTCCGGATTCCGCGCAAGGTAGCCGCGATATTCCTGCAACTCCTCCCAGTTCCGCACGATCCGGTCAAAACTCTCGTCCTGCCAAATGGGGCCGTCATTTCCCGCGGTGACATGCTTCAGTTGATGCGCGGTGAAGCTCTTCCACGAATGCAGAATGTCTGAATGCACGATCCCGCTGATCGGTTGCAGAAGCACGTGGACGTGATTCGGCATCACGACAAAGCCGTCGAGATAGTAGCGATCGCCGTCGAAGTGACGCAGCGCCGCAGCAACTAGTTCAGCGACTGATTTGTTGCGCAACAGACAGCTGCCGTGCGCCTGGTCGAGCCACGTCTCCCGGCTTTCAATGAAGCGTTGCTGGTATTCGAATGCGGTGCGGGCGTCCCAGGGCTTCGGGTGATGCTTTGACCAGTTGGCGAGCTCTTCTTTCCATTGCTGGAGCAACTTTGCGGGAACTGCATCCGCGAGGCGGAAGGTTACGAAGTAGGTCGCGCCGGCTTGCTCCCAGTGCGGCAAGTTACGGCGCGACATACCGATGTGCGCGTGTGCATCC
>JBKJKL010000245.1:0-3071 GCA_046597485.1 Chthoniobacterales bacterium | reverse complement strand
TTCTTTCCGGCCGCGGAACGGAAGCGCGCCGGCAATACGAGCAGGCCGTCGCGCTCGATCCGCAGAATGGCGAGGCGCGCACCGCCCTCGGCCTCATCTTGCAAGAGCAAGGGATGGCCGCGGAAGCGACCGCGCAATACGAAGAGGCCGTCCGCCGCGATCCGAAGGCAAACATGGCTCGCGAACAGCTCGGGCAACTACTCGTTAGGCAAGGCCGCGCGGAGGAGGGGACCGAGCAATTAAAAGCCGCCGTGACCGCGAATCCGAAGTCCGAAGGGACACGAAACGAGCTTACCAATGCGCTCCTCGAACAGGGCAAGCCGGCCGAGGCGCTGGAGCACGCCCAGCACCTGGTGGAGGCAAACCCGGCCGACGCGACCGCGCAGACGAACTACGGCATCATCCTCTCCGAGCTCGGTCGCGAAGAGGAAGCGGTCACTCATTTCCAGAAAGCGATCGAAGCCGACGCGACCAATCCAAAAGCGCATTACAATCTCGGCAACACTTTCCTCCGCCGACGCCAGGTCAACGAGGCGAGTGAGCAATACCGAAAGGCGCTCGAGATCAGCCCTGACTACGCCGCGGCGCGGCTCAATCTCGCGAACACCTTGGTCGAAAGCGGGCAGCTGAAGGAAGCCGTCGCGGAATACCTGAAGGTGCTCGAGGTGCGGCCGGATTATCCCGCGGCGCACACGAATCTCGCCACCGCGTTGAATCATCTCGGGCGCTACGACGAAGCACTCGACCATCTCCGCGCCGCGTGGAAACTCGAAGCCGAAGCGCGGAGATCCGCTCAGCCGTAACGGAGCGCGCGTCATGCTGGCCGGCCAAAAAATTGTCGTGGTGATGCCGGCCTACAACGCTGCCCGCACTCTCCGTCGCACCTACGATGAAGTGATGGCGCAGGGGATCGTCGACCAGGTCATCGTGGTCGACGACGCGAGCCGCGACGAGACCGTCGCGATCGCGCGCACTCTGCCGAATGTGCAGGTCGAAGTCCATCCGTCGAACCGCGGCTACGGCGGCAACCAGAAGACCTGCTACCGGCTCGCGCTCGCGGCGGGCGCCGACGTGGTCATCATGATGCACCCCGATTATCAGTACACGCCGCGCCTCCTCCCGGCGATCGCCTCGCTCGTCATTAGCGGCCTCTACCCGTGCGTGCTGGCCTCGCGCATCCTCGGCGGCGGCGCGCTCCGCGGCGGGATGCCGTGGTGGAAGTACGTCTCCAATCGCGTCCTTACGCTGGCAGAAAATCTTCTCACCGGCGCGAAGCTCTCCGAGTATCACACCGGCTACCGCGCCTTCTCGCGCGAGCTGCTCGAGCGGCTCCCGGTCGAACAAAACTCGGACGATTTCATCTTCGATAACCAAATGATCGCGCAGATCCTCTGGCTCGGCGTCTCCATCGGCGAAGTGACCTGCCCGGCGAAGTACATGCCGGAAGCTTCCTCGATCAATTTCACCCGCAGCCTCCGCTATGGCTTCGGCTGCCTCGCAGTCGGCCTGCGTTACCGGCTGGCGCGGCACGGCCTGGCCGCCTCGCCGGTGGCTTCCGTCTCTTGCACCGCGGCCGCTTTGATCGCCGATGCGCGGCGTGAGAGAATCCCGCGCATGACGCGCATCCTCGGCGTGGAAGGCGGCGGCACGAAGACCGAGTGGGTCGTCGTGAACGGCGCCGGCGAGACCGTCGCAAGCGGCGTGCTGCCTCCGGCCAATCTACGTCTCATCCATCCCGATGCGCTCCGGCAGATGCTGGAGGTGCTGCCGCAGGACGTGACCCATGTGGGCGTTTATCTCGCCGGCTGCGCGCCGGCTGATGCGCCTGCGCTCCGCGCGCTCGGGCAAGAAATCTGGCCGCGAGCGCAGGTCGCGGCCGGGAGCGATCGTGCCTCCGGGTTCGCTGCCTGCTTCGAAGCCGCAGATGGCATCGCCGTTATCGCCGGCACCGGCTCAGCCGTGACCGGCCGGCGCGGCGAGCGGATCGAGAAAGCAGGCGGGTGGGGGCAGTTGCTGGGCGACAAAGGCGGCGGCTACAACCTCGCCGTTCAAGCGTTGCGCCGCGTCCTCTCTGATTACGACATCGACCAGCGCGTCGATGAGCTCGGGCAAAGCATCTTGCGCCAGCTCGCGTTCAATCAACTCGAGCAGCTCGTGCAGTGGGCTTCGCAGGCCGACAAAATGTCGGTCGCCAATCTCGCGCCGGTTGTTTTCGCGGCCGCGCAGCACGGGCATCGCGAGATGGTTGCAGCCGTCGAAGGCGGCGCAGAAACGCTGGCCGCGTTTACCGCTGCCGTGGCCGGCCGGCTCGGGCTCGAGCGCCCAGAAGTCAAACTCTCCGGCGGTCTCTTCTGTTTCCATCCGGAGTACGCGACGCACTTCGAGCGGTGCCTCCACGCGCAGCTGCCGGAGGCCATCGTAAGCGTCTGCGCAAAGTCGGGCGCGCTCGGTGCCGCCTGGCTCGCGCAACGCACGCCGCCCGCGCCCAAGACCGCATCGTCGGTGGAAGTGGCCGACCTCGCCAGCGCCGCGACCGAGCAACGTAACCCGCGCTCGATGCAGCTCGACCAGATGTCGACCGCAAAGCTGGTCGACCTCTTCATCCGCGAAGAAGCCTTCGTCGAGCAGGCGCTCGCCGCGGTGCGCGAACCACTCGTTAGGGCAGTCGAACTGGTGAGCGCGGTGCTCCGCGCTGGCGGGCGGTTATTCTACGTCGGCGCGGGGACGAGTGGCCGGCTCGGCGTGCTCGATGCGAGTGAGATTCCGCCTACCTTTGGCGCGCCGCCCGAGCTGGTGCAGGGGATCATCGCCGGCGGCGCGCCCGCCCTGCACAGCGCGGTGGAGGGTGTCGAGGATCAGCCCGAGACCGGCGCGCTCGCGATCATCGAACGCGGGGTGCGCCTGGGCGATGTCGTCTGCGGAATCGCGGCCAGCGGGCGCACCCCGTTTGTCCTCGGCGCGCTCCGCCGCGCGCGGGAGCTCGGCGCGCAGACGATCTTCGTCACCTGCAATCCTTCTCGCATCGCGGACGACTCGTTTTCGCTCGACGTCGCGATCGATCTCCCGACCGG
>JBKJKL010000155.1:0-11576 GCA_046597485.1 Chthoniobacterales bacterium | reverse complement strand
ATCTCGCGGAGCAATCCCGGTCCGCGGTAAATGTAGCCGGTGTAGAGCTGGATTAACTTTGCTCCCGCTTCGATTTTTTCGCGCGCGCTCGCGGCATCGAAGATCCCACCGACGCCGATGACCGGCAGCTTTGTCTGTCGCTTCAACGCGCGGACGAAGGCGGTCGATTTCTCCCGCAAGGGCGCGCCGCTCAGCCCGCCGGTTTCGTCGCGCTCTCCCGCGATCGCGTGATGATCGAGCGTCGTGTTCGTCGCAATCAATCCAGCGACGCCGTTCGCTTCGCAGGCTGCAACCACGTGCGCGAGATCCTCTTCCGCGAGGTCGGGCGCGATCTTCACTAGCACTGGCTTGGCGTCGCTGCCGCAGTTCTCTCCCGCGATGACGCGGAGGAGCGCAACGAGCGCTTCGGTTTCCTGCAACGCGCGCAGGCCGGGCGTGTTCGGCGAGCTGACGTTGAGCGTGATGTAATCGGCGAACTCGCGCAGGCGGCGGAAGGAATAGAGGTAATCAGCCGGCGCGTCGGTCAGCGCGGTCGCTTTCGATTTGCCGAGATTGATCCCGACCGGGATACCCGGCCAACGGCCGCTCGCGCGCAACTTCCCCAGCCGCGTCGCGATCGCATCCGCGCCGTCGTTGTTGAAGCCGAGCCGATTGATCAGCGCGCGCTGCGCCGGGTAACGGAAGAGGCGCGGGCGCGGATTTCCCGGCTGCGCCTGCGCGGTGACGGTGCCGATCTCGACGAAGCCAAACCCAAGCGCGTCCCAGGCCGGCAAGGCGACGGCGTTTTTATCGAAGCCGGCCGCGAGCCCGACTACGTTGCGAAACTCGAGCCCGAAGAGCCGCACCGGCCGCGGCGGCGGAGCGAACCGCCGCAGAGCGCTAAGCAAGGCCGGCTGCTGCAAGGCGCCCATCGCGAGGTGGTGCGCTGTCTCTGGATCGAGTGCGAAGAGCAGCGGCCTAACGAGTGCTTCGTAGATCACGGCACGGCCTCACTTCCCGATGCAGAAATTTGCGAAGAGGGCGTCGAGGATCGGGTCGTCGCTCTCGAGCGCGATCACTTCGGTCACGGCGTTGAGCGCGCCGTGCAGGTCGATCGTGGCCAGCTCCGTTTGCGTCAGGACGGCACGGGCACGGTCGCATTCCGCGAGCGCGCGGCGGAGGCAATCGCGATGCCGCAGGTTGATCGCCGCCCCGCTCTCCGCGCCGAGATGCGCTGCGCCGATCTGCTCGATGATGCGATCCTCCAAGCCCGCAAGGCCGTCCTCGCCAAGGCAGGAAATGCGGAGCGCGTCGCTCCCCGCCCAATCGGCGTGCTCCGGCAGGTCGCTTTTGTTTAGGAGTAGAATCTCGTTCCGTCGCGGTGATTGCTCTTTGAATCCCGCGGGCGCGGGCGCGCTCCGATCGAGCAGATGCAGGACGAGATCGGCTGTGCCTAACGACTTCTCCGTCCGCGCAATCCCTTCCCGTTCCAGCTCATCGGAAGTCTCGCGCAGGCCGGCGGTGTCGAGCAATCGAATGGCAATCCCGCGCAGGTTGATCACTTCTTCGATCGTGTCGCGCGTCGTGCCCGGGATGTGGCTAACGATGGCGCGTTCGTAGCCGAGCAGGCGGTTGAGCAGGCTCGATTTGCCGGCGTTCGTCGGTCCGTAAATCACCGCACGCACGCCTTCGCGCAGGATGCGGCCGCGCGTCTCGGTCGCGAGCAAGCGCTCGATCTTCGCGCGGATGGAATCGAGCCGCGCGCGCAACTTTTCGTCCTCGTCCGGCGCGATGTCTTCCTCGGGAAAATCAATCGCTGCCTCCAGATGCGCGAGCAAAAGGACGAGTTCGTCGCGGATCGTTTTGATCGCAGTACCGAGCCGGCCCTCGAGCTGCTCGGTCGCGGAGCGGGCCGCGAGATCGGTCTGGGCATGGATCAGGTCGATGACCGCCTCGACCTGGGTGAGATCCATCTTGCCGTTGTCGTAGGCGCGCAGGGTAAACTCGCCGGCCTGGGCGTGCTGCGCGCCCGCCGTCAGGCACGCGGCCAGGACCTGCCCAGTCACGATCACGCCGCCGTGGCAGCTAATCTCGACCAGGTCTTCGCCGGTATAACTGTGTGGCGCGCGATGCACCGCGAGCATCACTTGATCGATCACGCGCCCGTCTTCAACCCACGCGCCGAAGTGCTGCAGGTGCGACTGGAACTGCGACGGCGCCTGCTTGCCGCGAAAGAGCTCGTCGGCAATCGCCACCGCCTCCGGCCCCGACATCCGGACAAGCGCGATCGCGCCTTCGCCCGCGGGCGTGGAGATAGCCGCGATCGTGCCACCGCCGCGCTCCGGCGGGGCGTCCATCATGCCGTCGCCCGGCCCGCGAGAATCTGCTTCATCGCGTCGATGCAGGCGCGGTTCTGCTCCATCGTGCCGATGGAAACGCGCACCCAGGCCGCGAGATCGTAGCCTTTCAACGCGCGGACGATGATCCGGCGCTGGAGCAATTCGCGGAACATGGCGAGGCCATCGCCGACGTGGACGAGGAGGAAATTCCCCGCGCTCGGCAAAAAACGCAGCCCCATCTGCGCGAAGTTTACCTCAAAAAAATTCCGGCCTTCGTCGGTCAGCGCGCGCGTCCGACGCTGGTGTTCTGCGTCGGCGAGCGATGCGACGGCGGCGGCTTGCGCAAGGCCGTTCACGTTAAAGGGCTCGCGCGATTTTTGCAGGACGGTGATCAACTCCGGCCGCGCGATGCCGTAGCCGAGCCGCAAGGAAGCGAGCCCGTGAATCTTCGAGAAGGTGCGCAAGACGAGCACGTTCCGGCCTTCGCTGATGAACTTGAGCGTATTCGGCGGCTGCGGGACATACTCGAAGTAGGCCTCATCGAACACGACCAGCACATGCTCCGGCACCCGCGCCATGAAGCGATCGACCGCGTCCTGCGCGATCAACGTCCCGGTCGGATTGTTCGGGTTCGCGATGAAGACGACGCGCGTCTCCGGCTTGATCGCATCGGCCAACGCTTCGAGGTCGCCATCAAACGACGTGCGCGCCGCGACTTCACGGATAGGCGCGCCGAAGATCTTCGCGGTGATTTTGTAGGCGACGAAAGCATGCTCCGGCGTGACGACCTCGACCTGCGGATTAAGGAAGGCGTGCCCGACAAACTCGATGATCTCGTTCGAGCCGTTGCCGAGGATGATCTGGTCGCTTGCGACGCCAAGCTGCGCGGCGAGCGCATTCCGCACGTAATAGCCGCCGCCATCCGGATAGAGATGACTCGAGGCCAGCGCCTCTTGCATAGCCGCGACTGCGGCGGGCGAAGGACCGAGCGGGTTCTCGTTTGAAGCAAGCTTGATGATCGTGGCCGCATCGGCCCCGATTTCGCGTGCTGTCTCCTCGATCGGCTTGCCCGGCTCATAGACGGCGAGGTCGCGCAGTTGCGGGTTGGCGAGATCCCAAATCGAAGACATTGGCGGGGAACTTAACAGAGACTTCGCAAGCGGGAAGCTTGCGCTACCTTCCGCGCATGAACAGCCTGATTCTGATCGCGGAGAGCTTCTGGGCCGCGATCGTGCTCAACCCGTGGAAATTTGTCGGCTGGACCGGCAATCTGATTTTCGGCGCGCGTTTCGTCATCCAATGGGTCGCATCCGAGCGCGCGCGGAAAAGCATCATCCCGATCGGTTTTTGGGAATGCAGCGCGGTCGGCTCGCTCCTGCTCCTCGTCTATTTCGGCTTTTACCGGCGCGACTCCGTCGGCGTCCTGAGCGCCCTCTTTCCGCTCCCGATCTACCTGCGAAATCTCTACTTCATCTACATGCACAAAACGCCGAAGCATCCGGGCAACGCGCCGCGCCCACCCGACCCGGGATGATCGAGCCGGACGAGATCATCTACCTCGATAACAACGCGACCACGCGGCTCGATCCGCTGGTCATGGAGGAGATGCAGCCGTTCCTCGAGCGCTATTACGGCAATCCCTCGAGCGGCTACGGCTTTGGCGCGCAGGTCCGGCGCGCGGTGGACTTGGCGCGCGAGCGCGTTGCGGCGCTGCTCGGCTGCACGCCGGGCGAAGTGATTTTCACGAGCAGCGGCACGGAGGCGAGCAACACCGCGATTTACTCGACCCTGCAACTCAACCCGGCGCGGCCGGGGTTGGTCACGACCGCGGTGGAGCACAGCGCGACACTGCGCGTGGGTGAACAACTCGTTAGGCGCAGCCAGCCCGTGACCTTCCTCGGCGTGGACGGCGAAGGGCTGCTTGATCTCGATGAGCTCGAGTCCGCACTCACGCCGCAGACGGCGCTCCTCTCTACGATGTGGGGGAACAATGAGACCGGCGTCCTCTTCCCGGTCGAGCAGATCGCCGAGATCGCGCAGCGGCGCGGTGTGCTCTTCCATGCCGACGCAGTTCAGGCGGTGGGGAAATTGCCGATTCGGCTGAGCGAATTGCCGGTCGGCTATCTCTCGATTTCCGCGCACAAGATTCATGGACCGAAAGGCGTCGGCGCGCTCTACGTGAACCGCCGCGTCGCGTTCCGGCCGCTGCTTTTCGGCGGCGAACAGGAAGAGGGCCGCCGCTCCGGGACGGAGAACGTCGCCAGCATCGTCGGCTTCGGGAAAGCGGCGGAGCTCGCGCTCGCGCAACTCGACCAACAAGCGGCCCGCGTTCGCGCCTTACGCGATCAGCTGGAAGCAGAGCTATGCGCGCGGCTTCCGCAGACCTTCGTCAACGGCAGCGGCGCGCCCCGTTTACCGAATACCGCGAACCTCTCTTTTGCTGGGATCGAGGCCCAGGCCGCGCTCATCCTGCTCGATCAAAAACGCCTCTGCCTCTCCGCCGGCTCCGCCTGCCGCACGGGGTCCGCCGAGACCTCGCATGTCCTGCGCGCGATGGGCTTGAGCGAAGAACGGCAGCGGAGCGCGCTCCGGTTTTCGCTCAGCCGCATGACGCTCGCGAGCGACCTCGAGCGCGCAGTCGAGGTCGTAACCGCGGTAGTGATGAAGCTGCGCCGGCTCGCGGAGTAGCGCGCCCATCCAATCAGGCGCTGCGCGACATCCGATTCAAACCGCAATGGCGACAACACGGAAGAGCGGCGGCGCGGCGAACTCGCTCGGCAAAAAATACGGGAAGCTGCGGCTAGGCGATTGGCTCGGGATCCTGCTCGCCTTCATCGGCCTCGCCGTGGTCTTCGGCCTCTTCTTCGTCCGCCGGCAGACGGTCGAATACAAACTCGAGCATTCCTTCGGGATCCGTTCGCCGGAGTTCTATTCATCGGCCCTCGCGATGAGCGGGCCGATCCCGGTGGAGGGGAACAAATTTGAGCTGCTCGAGAATGGCGAGAGCTACTTTCCCGCCATGCTGGAGGCGATCCGCGGCGCGAAACAGTCGGTTAATTTCGCTTCCTACATCTTCGCCTCCGACACCGTTGGCCACACTTTTCGCGATGCCTTAATCGAACGGGCGCGCGCGGGCGTGGAAGTGCGTGTGCTCCTCGATGGCATCGGCTCCGGCTGGTCGCTCGATAACTCCGATGTGCGGATGATGACGGACGCGGGCTGCAAGTTTGCCTACTACCATCCGGTCGCGAGCTGGCGCGTCGATCGCACCAACCGCCGCTCACATCGGCGCGTCCTGGTCGTCGATGGAAAGCTCGGCTTCACCGGCGGCGCGGCCTTTGAAGATAAATGGAGCGGCCACGCGCAGGATGAAAAGCATTGGCGCGACACGAACATCCGAATGGAAGGACCGATCGTGAACGAGCTCCAGTCCGCCTTCCTCGGTCATTGGGTGAAGACTTACAAAGAAGCGCTCGCCGGCGCGTCACAGTTCCCGGCCCTGCCGCCCGCCGGCAAGATGAAAGCCGGCGTAGTGGAATCGCATTCCTTCTCGATCGCGCCGGTCCCGCTCGTGCAGGCGGTTACTTTCGCCGCGGCGGAGCAGCGCATCTGGATCACCAATCCCTACTGCACGCCGACTGACGACCAAGTGGAACTGCTGACGAAAGCCGCGCGCCGCGGAGTCGATGTTCGCCTCCTCCTGCCCGGTCCGCACAACGACCAGCCACTGACGCAATCCGCCGGGCGCACCGCCTACGGGAAGTTGCTCGAGGGCGGCGTGAAGATCTTCGAATACCAGCCGACCATGATCCACGCGAAGACGCTGATCGCAGACGGGATCTTCTCGATGATCGGCTCATCCAATCTCGATTCGCGCTCCTCGGAGATTAACGAAGAGCTCGATGTCGTGATCTACGACGAAGCGTTTGGCCGCACGATGGAGGCAGCCTTCGAGCGCGACCTCGCGCAGTCGCTCCCTTACACCCTCGAGCAATTCCAGCAGCGCTCGCTCTGGGAGCGGGTGACCGAATACCTCGCCATTCCCTTCCGCTCGCAACTGTAGTTAGCTGCGGCCGCACCGATGGACATCGCCGCGCTTCGTCACGAATACCAGGCTCAAGGACTGCGCCGCGCTGACCTCGACGCGGACCCGATCAAGCAATTCGCGAAGTGGTTCGGCGAGGCGGCCGCGGCGGAAATTCGCGACGTGAACGCGATGAACCTCGCGACCATCGGCGCGGACGGCACGCCGGCTTCCCGCATCGTGCTCTTAAAGGGAATGAGCGACCGCGGTTTTGTTTTCTTTACCAACTACGGGAGCGACAAAGGGCGCGAGTTGGAAGCGAAGCCACGCGTTGCTTTGAATTTTTTCTGGGCGCAGCTCGAGCGGCAGATCCGCATCACCGGCACGGTGGAGAAAACGTCGCGCGCGGAGTCGGAGGAGTATTTTCATTCGCGCCCGCTCGGCAGCCAGCTCGGCGCCTGGGCCTCGGAGCAAAGCGCCGTCATCGCCGATCGCGCTGCGCTCGAGGCGCGGCTGGCGGAGGCGACAGCGCGCTTCGCCGGCAGCGCGATTCCGTTGCCGGATTTCTGGGGTGGCTACCGGGTGCGGCCGGAGATGGTCGAGTTTTGGCAGGGGCGGACGAACCGCCTGCACGATCGCTTCCGCTACCGGCGCGAAGGCGCGGACGGTTGGTTTATCGAGCGGCTTTCGCCTTAAGAAGCGGCCGGCGCATTTTGCGCGAGCGCGGGAAATTGATCGGCAGCAAACCGATGAGCGCGGCCTGTGAAGCAGCGGCCGGGATTTCCCGCCAGCCCGCGGTGTCGAAAAAGATCGAAGGCTCCTGCAACTTCGCAAAGACGCGCACCGCCGGCGTGCGGCCGAGAAGCGAGATTCGCAACTGCGCGTGCACATCGCGCGCCTCGAGGTGCGCTACGGCCACCGTCACGCCCGAGGCAGGATCGCGCACCGCGACCTCGCCGTTCCCGCTGCGCAACGGAATTGACCAACGGACCAGGCGTCCGCGTTCATCCTCGAAGGCAAGCAAAGCAGTGCAGCGGCTGAAGCTGCGCGCGCGTTTCCGCCGGTGGAGCTGGAGAACGAGCGCGGTCTCGCCGACATGGCCGCAGCGCACCGGATGGCGCACATCGACGGCGCGCGGTGCGGATGGCCGCCAGTATTCCTCCGTCTCGGCGTAACGCAGGAAGCGGTTCTTGCTTAGCACCATCTGGGTGTGATGCGCGAGGATGGCGCGGCGCTTGATCGCCCGCTCGGCATCGGTCAGCTCAAACGGGACGCGTTCCCAGTCAGAATGTCCGCTGCGAGCGCGGGTGTGAATCACGTAGCAGACTTGCTCAACGTCGCTCCGCCCGGCGCGCGAAAGCGCGAGCTGCATGAGCAAATGAAGTGAGCTGTGATCGGGGTGCACGTCGAAGGGCGACGGCATCACGACCAGGTTCGGCCGCACCTGCTCGATGATCGCGACCAGCCGCTCGAGCACTTCCTCCGGCGCCTCGAGCAAGAGCTCAGTGATCCGCTGGTCCGGGAGGTGGAGGTAATCGGCGCACTTCGCCGGCACCCCGAGGACGCGGAGCGCATCGAGCGCTTCCTGCGCGCGGCGCATCCCCCAGAGCATGCGGTCCGCGATCTCGATCTTCCAGCGCCGCTCCAGCACGCGATGCGGCCACGGGTTGTCGTCGCCATTGGTCGCGAAGATGACGTGCACCTGCCCGCCCGCCGCCATGGCGCGCTGGACGAGTCCGCCAGTGCCGATGGCCTCATCGTCCGGATGGGGCGCGAGCAGGAGAACACGACTATGGGAGTGAAGCCTCATCGGAACGAGCCGAGGACATTCCTTCTTCGGCTTGAAAGTGCAAAGTCCGCGTATCCTGCCATGATTCGGCGCTTGGAGACCACTTCCGTGTTACGGCGCGCCGCTTGGTCGATCGCTCTCGTGTTCATCTTCTTGGGTGCGGCGTCTATACGCTTCTCCCTCCCGCTCTGGCCGTTCGGCGACGGCGATACCTGGGGCTACCTACGGCCGGCGACCTCGCAACTCGCGGGCGATGGCTTCCAGCATACCTATGGGCGGAACTTTGTTTACCCGGGGTTTCTACTCGTGGTCTGCGGCCTCGGCCGGACCGTGGCGGCGATCACGATCGTGCAGCATCTCCTAGGGCTCGCCACCGGCGGCTTGCTTCTGGCCTGCTGGCGGGAACTGGCGCGTTTCGTCCAAGCGGTGCCCCGCGCGTTGCACGCCGCCGCGGGGCTCTTCCTGGTCGCGATCTATCTTTATGCGCGGACGCCGATCGTCTTCGAGCATCTCATCCGGCCGGAGGCAATCACGCCCTTCTTCGCCATCCTGAATATCTTCCTCACTCTGCGCTTCTTCGCGCGACGCTCCGCGCACCTCGGCGGCGCGGCCCTGGCCAATTCCGTCCTGCTCTTGAACCTGAAGAACAGCTTCGCGCTTGCCATCCTTTTCAGCGCGTTGCCAGTCGTCGTGGTTCTTTTGCGCCGCCGGCAGTTCCTCGCGCTCGCGTTGCCTGCGTTGCTCGCCGTTGCGTTGGCGCTCACTGAACGGACGCTCGCGCAGGACGACGCGATGGCGCGCGAATTCGTGCCGAAGACGCTCTTTACGATTCACGCCAACATCATTGCGCGTGAGATGGCGGCAGAGATCGCGCGCGGCGATTGCGCGCCCTACGACTGCGCGCAGCTCCGCGAAATCCACGCGAGCCTTCAAGCCGAAATGGCGGACTCGTGGCGCCAGGGGAAGCAGTATCGCCGCTTCCGCTTCGACCCGGATTACCTCTTTTACCATTCGGAAAATTTCCGCGCCTGGCGCGGCCGTTTCTTCGAAGGCGATGAATCTAAGGAGCTCGCTTTCCTGAGGGATTGGTATGGGCGCGCGCTCACGCGGCAGCCGACCGCGATGACGAGGAAAATCCTCGGCCAGCTCGCGATTTTCTACGCGCCGCTCAATCCTAGCTTCCACCTCCGCCGCGCGGAAAACTTGAGCACGCTCTACCAGCGGACGGGCGACGCTATCCAAGGGCACGACGCGGAGATTGCGAAGAGTCCCTTGCTCATTCCCTATCTGGCGGCGGCGCGCGAACTGTCCGCCAGTCCGGGCGCGGTCCGACAATCCTATCTCGTCATCGCCGTCACCTTACTGCTCGCGCTGCTTTACCTGCCGGTGCTGTCGGCCGTGCTGGTGGCGGCGATCGTCTTATTCTGCCGGCACAATTTGCGCGCACGCTACACGCTTTTCGCCGCGGTGGTGCTCTTCCTTTTTTCGTACAATTTTGGCTGCAGCCTGCTGACCGCGATCGTCCATTCGCTCCACCAAGGGCGCTACAGCGTGACCCAGTTTTCCTTCACCCTCCTCGCGATTTTCGGCGGCTTGTTTTTCCTCGCGGAACTCGCGCTCCCGGCGCTCCGCCGCAGATTGCGCAGATGAATCCCCGCGCGCTGCCGATCTACGAACTGGAGGCGGAAATCGTGCGCACTTTGCGCGCGCAGCCGCGGCTCATCCTGCAAGCGCCGACCGGCTCCGGAAAATCAACCCAAGTGCCGCAGATGCTGCTCGAGCACGACCTGCTCGGCGCCGGCGAAGTGGTTATCCTCCAGCCACGTCGAATCGCCGCGCGGATGCTTGCGACCCGCGTCGCCACGGAGCGGAAGACGAAGCTGGGCGAGCTCGTCGGCTACCAGGTGCGCTTCGAAAATGTGGTCTCGCGCCAGACGCGCATCCGGTTCGTCACCGAGGGCATCCTCCTCCGCCAGCTCATCCAGGACCCGCAACTGCGCGGCGTTTCCGCGATCCTCTTCGACGAATTCCACGAGCGCCATCTCTACGGCGACATCACGCTGGCGCGCGCGCTCCAGTTGCAGGAAAGGGCGCGGCCCGACCTGCTCATTGCCGTCATGTCGGCCACGCTCGACAGCGCAGCCTTGGAGAAATTCCTCGCGCCCTGCGCGGTCCTCACCTCCGGCGGGCGGCAACATCCGGTTCACATCGAATACCTGCCGAAGCCGGCCCGAGCGGAGGAATATCCGGTCTGGGATCTGGCCGCGGATGAACTCGTGAGTCTCGCGCCGCTCACCGAGGGCGACGTCCTCATCTTCATGCCGGGAAAATATGAAATCAGCCGCACCGTCGCGGCGGTGCGCGCCTCCCGCGTCGGCTCGCAATTCGTCACCCTGCCGTTGCATGGCGAGCTGACCCCGGGCGAACAAGACGCCGCGCTCGCCCGTTACGACAAACGGAAAGCGATCATCGCGACCAACGTCGCGGAAACGTCTCTCACCATCGAAGGCGTGCGGGTGGTGATCGATAGCGGCTCGGCGCGCATTGCGCGCTTCGATCCGCGGCGCGGGATCAACACCTTGCTCATCGAAAAGATCAGCCGAGCCGCCGCCGATCAGCGCGCGGGCCGCGCCGGTCGCACCGCGCCCGGACGCTGCCTGCGACTGTGGACGGAGCGCGAACATCTCGAGCGTCCCGCGCAAGAGCTGCCGGAAGTGAAACGGCTCGATCTCTCCGAAGTGGTGCTAACGCTGAAGGCGAGCGGGATCGACGACGTGGCGAACTTCCGCTGGCTTGAGCCGCCGGAGCCGCGCGCGCTAGCGCGGGCCGAGCAGTTGCTGACCGATCTCGGCGCGCTCGGCCTGAGCGATGGCCGGATCACCGCGCTCGGCCGGCGCATGCTGGCCTTCCCGGTGCACCCGCGTTACGCGCGGATGTTATTAGCCGCGGAGGAGCAGCGCTGCGTGCGCGCGATCGCGTTGATCGCCGCGGTCACGCAGGGGCGAAACTTGATGCGGCGCCCGGACGGCAAACAGGCGCGCGACGATCGCGACGACTTGTTAGGGAGCGATGATGACTCCGATCTTTTTCTGCTCACGCGCGCCTTTCGTTTTGCGGAGAAAAACAACTTCGATCCGCGGCGTTGCGCGCAGCTTTCGGTGAACGCTTCCGCCGCGCGCGAGGCGGCGCAGCTTTGGGAGCAGTTCATCGCGATCGCGCGCGCCGAGGGCTTGAACGTCGAGCCGGGCGAGCCTGCGCCGGGCGCGCTCCAGCGCTGCATCCTGGCCGGTTTCCCTGATCAAGTAGCAATGCGGCTCGACCAGGGGACGCTGCGCTGCGCGCTGGTGCACGGGCGACGCGGGGTGCTGGCGCGCGAAAGCGTGGTCCATCGCGCAGCCTTGCTCGTGGCTTCCGAGATTCGCGAGATCGAGAGCAGCGACAAGGA
>JBKJKL010000320.1:0-3304 GCA_046597485.1 Chthoniobacterales bacterium | reverse complement strand
CCGCCCGCCGGCTTCGATTTCACCAAATCCTCCAGCGCGCTCCAGCCCGACACGATCGTCGACAGCGCCTGCCAGTTCTGCAATTCGAATTGCCGGCTCAAGGTGCACCTGAAAGACGGCCGCATCATCGATGTCCTCGGCGAGCCGGCCGACCCGGTGCAGGACGGCGGCCTCTGCGTGAAGGGGCCGATGATGACCCAGCTCTACTACAACCGGTTTCGCCTGACCAAGCCGATGAAGCGCGTCGGCGGCGAAAAGGGATCGCCCGATTCGAAATTCGAACCCTGCTCGTGGGACGAGGCGCTCGAGACGATCGCGAAAAAGTTTCTCGCTCTGCGTGACGCGGGTGAAGCGCACGCCATTGCAAACAAAACGAGCGGCCGTCTCCAACGCGGGACCGGCTCGATCATCGGCCGCTTCTTCACCCTGCTCGGCTCGCCTAACGACACCGATGTCGGCCCGGTCTGCAACGACGCCGGGGGAAATGCCCTCGCCGCCACTTTCGGAATGGGCAATTTCACCAACGGCTACGGCAAGGATGAAAACACCGGCCGGGAAGATCTGGGCGCGGCGAAATATTTTCTCTTCCTCGGGACGAACCAGGCCGAGACGCATCCGGTCACTTTTGCCTATCTCCTGCGCGAGCGCGCGAAGACGAAGGCGAAGCTGGTCGTGATCGATCCGCGGCCCACCCCGACCGGCGCGCAAGCGGACGAATGGATCGCACCCAAGCCGCACACCGACATGGCGCTCGTCCTCGGGATGCTCGGCCATATCGTTAGGCAAGGTCTTTATGACAAGGCGTTCGTCGCGAAATGGGTCCTTGGTTTTGACGAACTGAAGAGGCATCTCGCGGAGAAAAACTATTCCCCGGAATGGGCCGAGAGTGTGACCACGATTCCGGCGGCAAAAATTCGCGCCATCGCCGAGGGCTACGCCGGGGCGAAACCAGCTGCAATCTTCTGCAATGCCGGCATTTCGCATCAACTGAGCGCGTTCGACACCTATCGCACGCTGGCGTTTCTCGCCGCGATCACCGGCAACGTCGGAGTGAACGGCGGCGGTTGTAACTTCATGCACAACACCTGGCCGGGCGGACTAAATCTGCCGGAACTGGTCAGCCGGCCGGCCGGCGCGGTCGACCGGCCGGCGGACAATGCCGCAGGGGGGCGCGCCGGTGCCATGGCGCCGGTCAACGGCGCCGCGCCCGTCGTTACGCCGCAAAAAAGAGAAGCGCTCCCGGTCGGTCCGGATTGGTTTGCGGAATCGATCCTGCACAAACGCCCTTACCAACTCAAAGCCATCGTCACGGAGGGCAATCCGATCCTGGGCTCGGCCAACACGAGCAAGGTGCGGGAAGCGTTCAAGCAACTCGAGTTTTATGTCTTCACCGGGCTCTTCATGGAGGAGGCCGCGTATTTCGCCGATGTCATCCTCCCGGTCCCGAGCGGCTTCGAGATGGACGGCGTCTACATGCGGCGCGACGACCGCTCGATTCGCTGGCAGCACGCGGCCGTTCCGCGCCTCGGCGAAGTGAAAACCGATATCGAAATCTGGATCGATCTCGCGGCTGCGATGGCGAAGCTCGACCGGAACAATCCGCCGGGATACTGGACCGACAATCTGCGGGCGGACTGGAAATCGTATCCGAAACTTTGGGCAGAATTCGTTGCCCGTACGCCGGGCGTCGGCGGGATTACACAGGCGCGGATGGAAAAGCGAGCGGAACCACTGCGCTGGCCCTGCCCTAACGAGAAGCATCCCGGCGTGAGCACACTCTACCTCGATCATCCCTCCTGGTACGAAGCGGCCGAGTCGCTCGATCTGAAGAACAAAGGCAAGCGTTTCCTGACCGCGAGCGGCAAGATCGAAATCTTCACCCCGGAGCTGGACGCGAAACTGGCCACAGCCGGTCATCACGCGCTCCCGATCTTTTACACCCATCCGGAAGTGGCCGGGAAAAACGCCTCGATCGAGTATTCGACTGAGCTGGTGAAAAATCCGATCAATCCCGGCAGCGTCACGCCTAACGTAAAGCTGGGGGTGCTGAGCGACGGCGCGGTGCATGAGAAATTTCCGCTCATGGGAATGGTCGGGCGGCCGAGCGTGGTCCACTTCGCCGGGGTGACGCAATGGACTTACGACGGCAAACAGATGAACGGGATTCGGCTCGTGCAAATCCATCCGAAAGCGGCCGGGAAAGCCGGCGTCGAGCAGGGGGACAAGATCGTGGTCGAGAGTCCGCGCGGGTCGGTCACGGGCACCGCGCTTCTCTGGGATGGAATTCGCGAGGACACCATCTTTGTCCCTAATACTTTCGGGCCTGCGCAAGTGATGGGAGACGAGTTCGGCGATCCGCGCTACGAGCCTGCAAACGTGCTCCTCGACGATCGCTATTTCGATAATCTTTCCGGGCAGCAGGCCTACAAATGTTTCGCCTGCCGAGTGCGGAAGGCCTGAGCGTCTTTCGGTAGGGCGACCTCTCCCGCAGGCGCGAGACGCGGTGAGATTCTGCGAGCTGGAAGCTCGCGCTACCTAACAGCAGCTGCCGCCGTCGCAGCAGCTGCTCGCCTCGGTCGTGACGGTGTAGTCCTGGCCTTTGGTTTCCTTCGGGTGCCGTCGCGTGGTGCGCGAGCAGTCGAAGGGCTGCGCTTCCCCTAACGGGATGTCAACGTGCGGTTCGACGAGTTCGAAGAACTCGGCGTAGGGCGCTTTGCGGTAGAGGTTGTAGGTCTTGTCGCAAACCGCATAGCGAACGCCGCGCTCCATCCGGTGGTTGTCATCGTCGAGCACTTCGCGGAACGGCCCGCGATAGATCACCGCCTGATTGCGCTCGAAGCAGGGGCCTTGCTTGCCCTTGAACGCCTCGATCGTGAGGCTGCGGAACTCGAAGCCTTCGACCGTCTGCCACGGTTGCTCGTCGCGTTTCAGAATCTGGATGCCGTAGAAGCCAGCTTCGCTGAAGGCCTGGAGAAATCCTTCCTCGGTCAGCGCGCCGGAGATGCAGCCGCTCCAGAGTTCGGCGTCGGTCTGCAGATGTTCCGGCACTTCTTCATCGGAGACGATGTCTGAGATGACGGCGCGACCGCCTTTTTTCAGGACGCGGAAGATTTCCTCGAAGAGTTGCCGTTTTGATTTCGGCTCGACCAGGTTGAGGACGCAATTGGAAACGACGACGTCGATCGAGTCGGTCGCGACGAGCGGATGTTTGACCCGCAATTCCTGGGCGAGCTCATCGGCGCGCAGGAACGACGCCGCATCGGTGATCGGGCGCGCCTGCAATTCAGCGTCGAGCTTTTCCAGA
>JBKJKL010000394.1:0-4175 GCA_046597485.1 Chthoniobacterales bacterium | reverse complement strand
CAGTCTCGGTCATGACGGCCGGTGTCGTAGCTGGAAATGGCATGGTCACGGGCATGACGATCATCGGTCCGATGGTAACGATCGACCTGGCCAATGTAACCGATGGGCAGACCATCGCGGTGCAATTGTTCAATACGAACAGCGGCAGCGCGCAAGGCGACGTTCCGATCGGCCTGCCCGTGCTGGTGGGCGATGCGAACGGCGATCGCGCCGTGAACTCTGCCGATGCAACGCAGACACGCAGCCGCTCTGGTCAAGCTCTCGATGGGACGAACTTCCGTTCCGACGTGAACGCAGACGGGTTCCTGAATAGCGCCGACGTGACCATTGTGCGCGCGCGGTCAGGGAACGCGCTCCCGTGACTTACGTGCTTTGCGGCCCCAGCCGCGCAAAGAAAACCCACTCGCGCTCGCCTCCGGCATAACGTTGTCTAGCTACGACGGGCTCGCACTTAGCGATACGCGATGATGTGCGGCTCTCGCTCCTTCCCCTAAACGCGGCGCGATTCCTAAACAGTTTTCGGAACGAGGGAGTTCTCGACATCCGTCCGTTAGCGCTCCTATTCTGGCCGCGCTCTTCCTTCCTTTGCGATGCCTGGCGCGGGTCAGATGGGTCATGATGCGCCTGGGTTTCATCGGTTCGATCTGACCGATGAACACGCCTCTTTCTACAAGCTGCCGGCGGAGCCTGCCGGTTCTGCTTGTCCTCCCACCCCCTCCGTCCTTAGCGCCCATCCCAATGAAAACACCCGCCCCGCGATCCAGCTTCTTTAATCCGCTCCTTCTAACCAATTTTGCCTTTTGCTCGATCGGCGTCCTCCTGGCGCTTCATGCCTTCACGACCGTTTTGGCACAAGGGCCAGGGCAAAATGAAAAAGAGGGAGGACTGCAGGCTACGGTTGCGACACTTGTGCCAACGACGGCGACGCTCGTGAACGAGAGCTGCCTGCCGGGAAATGGCGTGATTGATCCGCGCGAGACCGTAACGATTGCGTTTGGTGTGCAAAATACGGGCGGCGCAAATACCGCTAATTTAGTCGCTACGCTCCAGGCGACTGGCGGCGTTTTAATGTCTCCAGGCGCACCACAAAACTACGGCGTAGTGGTGGCGGGTGGTCCGTCTGTCAGTAGGAATTTCACTTTTACGGCATCCCCAGGGCTGCTCTGCGGTTCTGAAATCACCGCGACGCTGCAACTTCAAGACGGCGCGGCCAATCTCGGCAACGTAACCTATACGCTTCGGACCGGGACCAACACCATCTACACCGAAAACTTCGATGGCGTCACAGCCCCAGTCTTGCCAGCCGGCTATACCAGCGACACGAGTTTTTTTTTCGGCATGCCTTGGACGACCACGACGTTCTTGGCGGACAGTGGGCCGAATTGTGCCTTCGGTCCTGAGCCTACGGGGGCCGGTGAGACGAATCTGAATTCGCCGGTGATCGCGATTCCGGCAATAGGCGCACTGCAGTTGCAATTCAGGCATGAATACAACCTTGAAAACGGCTTTGATGGCGAAGTGCTGGAAATCAAGATCGGCGCGGGAGCATTCCAGGACATTCTCGCGGCGGGCGGCAGTTTCGTTTCGGGCGGCTACAACGATACGCTCAACCATAGTGGCGGCACTGGCAATCCGCTCTATGGTCGCATGGCGTGGACTGGACTGTCCGGCGGCAATCCCACCTTTCCGGCCTACATTACGTCGGTCGTCAATCTGCCGGCGGCGGCGGCTGGACAAAACATCCAGTTACGCTGGCGCATCGGTTCTGACGACCGCTTCATTGCTGCGGGCTACCCGGGCGTGAGGATTGACACCATTAGGATCAGCTCCGGTTACCGAGTTTGCAGCACTAATTGTCCGAATCAGAGACCGACGATTACCACGGATCCGTTTAGCCCGATCATACGGCAGCAGGGCACGGCGGCGGGCAATTCAACCATCATCGCCACGGTCAATGACGATAGCGGCGCGTTCGCTGTCACCGTGACCGTCACAAGCGCGAATCCGTCGAACGGCGTGACGATTTCCAATATCGTCAACACCAACGGCACCGTGACCGCCGACATCGTGACCGGTTGTACTGCGACAAACGCCCCGTTCACGTTGCAGGCGAGCGACGGGAGTTTGACGGCCAACGCCACCTTGAATGTCGACGTAACAGCCAACACGCCGCCGACTTTGACCTATAATAATCCGGCGGCAATCACCACGGGCGATGCAGCCACCGTCACTCCGGCTACCGGACTGAGCGACAACGGCTCGATTCAGACCGCCATCCAGTCGCAAGGGACATACACGGGCACGATCTCGGTCGATAGTTCGGGCGTCGTTTCCATCAGCGAGGCCGCGCCCCTCGGAACCCACACGATCACGATTCGCGCGACCGACAACTGCGGCGCATTCACCGACGCGAGCTTCACGCTCCAAGTCATCGCGCCCAGGAATCTTTCCGTCACTAAAACCGCCGATACCAATGACGGCGTGTGCGATGCCGATTGTTCTCTGCGCGAAGCTCTGGGCGCGGCGGGCAGCGACGGCGTCGGTGACCTCATTACCTTTAACATTCCTGCGAACAGCGCTGGCTGCGTCGGTAACGATTGCACCATTACTTTAAGCAGCACGCTCAATCCGGCGGCTGACGGCGGCAGGTTAACGACGATTAACGGCTACACCGGGCCAAACACCATCACGATCAGCGCCAACAACGTCGCGCAAATCCTTAACCTCGGGGCTGGCGTGAACCTCAGTGCGAGCAACCTGAATCTCACCGGGAGCAATGGCAACAACGGCAATGGGGCGATCACGATCGCAAGCGGCGCGACGATGACGCTCAGCAATTGCACGCTCTTTAACAATATGAATAACAGCCCCGGCGGAGCACTGAAAAACGCCGGCCTTTTGAATCTTATCAACGTCACTGTTTCCGGAAATCAATCGTCCAACGGCGGTGGCATTAACAACACCGGCACAGTCACCGCGACGAACTGTACCTTTACCATTAACAGCGGCGGATTCGGCGGCGGCGGCGTGACCAACAACGGAACCTTTAATATCCGTAACACGATCATCGCGGGAAACAGTTCGGCTCTGGCCAACTATGCCGACGCCCTCGGAAGCTTCACCTCGCAGGGCCATAATCTGATCGGCAACGCGGACGGATCGAGCGGCTTTACCACAGTGGGCGACCAGACAGGAACAGCCGCTCTGCCGCTTAACCCGCTGCTCACAGCGCTCGGGAACAACGGCGGCCCGACGCGAACGCACGCGCTGCAAGCCGGCAGCCCGGCCATTAATGTCGGCGACTCGCTCGCGCCGCTCACCGACCAGCGCGGATGGAGCCGCAATGGTATCCCGGACAAAGGCGCGTATGAGTTCAACGGCATCAGGCCACCCGTCAGCGTGACCACTGTTCGCTCGCGCAAGACCCACGGCAGTGCCGGGACCTTCGACATCCCTCTGCCGATTAGCGGCAATCCCGGCGTCGAAAGCCGCAGCGGCGGTGCGACCAACGCTCACACCATCATCGTCACCTTCAGTAATCCACTCAGCAGCGTAGGCGACGCGGACGTGACGAGCGGCTTCGGCGCCGTCGCCAGCACTGCGATCGGCAGCGATGCCCACGATTACTTGGTCAACCTGACTGGAGTAACTGACGCGCAACAGATCACCCTTACGCTGAGTAATGTGACCGACTCGTTAGGCTTCAACTCTAATGCGATCGCGACGAGCATAGGTTTCCTCCTGGGCGACGCGAACGGTGACGGGACCGTCAATTCTGCCGATGCGACGCAGACTCGCAGCCGTTCCGGTCAGGCTCTCGACGGGACGAACTTCCGTTCCGACGTGAACGCAGACGGGTTCCTGAATAGCGCCGATGTGACCATCGTCCGCGCGCGGTCCGGGAATGCGCTCCCGTGACCTACGTGCGTTGCGCCCCGATTCTTCTGCGCGCCAGGCTCGAGACAGCCGGCTTCAAAATCCAGAAACGGTCCATTTGGATGGACGAAATTGGTCGATCCAGTTAAGCAAAGGGGGGCATGACTCTCCACCGAACTTCGCTCCTCGCCCTTCTCTGTTGTTGGCAGTTAACGGCCACGGCCCAGATCACGGTCACGTCTGCGACCTTTCCCGTGCTCGGCGATACGCTGCACGCGGCGCAGGCGGTGACGCCTGGA
>JBKJKL010000350.1:0-10255 GCA_046597485.1 Chthoniobacterales bacterium | reverse complement strand
GAGCGCGGGTAATGTGATGCGACGAAGGAGATCGTGCACCGGCTGGTAAGCGGCTGATTTCGGCTGCTCGATGATCGTGCTCCAGCCCGTGTTCTCGATCGGGACAAACGAGCAGAGATTGTTATGTCGGTCGAGATGTCCGGTGCGGACGCGCGCGATCTCTTGGAACAAGGCCGTCGCTTCCGCCGTAGCCGGGACGTTGTTTGCCTGGAAATTCGGGCCGAAAAGCGGGTGCCCCTCCTGGTCGATCACCTGGTAGATTTGTTGGTCTGGAATGTCGACCAAAGCGAGCCGCCGGCCCATTCGCTCCACCAACATTGCCACGCCGACGTAGCCGAGCAGCCGGTTGTCGTCCCGCGTCCGGACGGCGCCCACGATGTTCGAGGCCATGCGCAGGTCGGGCGCACGCGGCCGCACCGCGGTCACGTAGGGAGTCGCGGTCGAATCGATCTTCTGCCGGTCGGATTCTCCCAGCACTTTCAGCTCGGGAGCGACCTCCGGGATAGCGCCGAGAATACGACCGTCTGGCCCTGCGATGAACATCCCATCGATCCGCGGGTGCGAGTAGAAGGTCTGGTTGAGCCATTGCTGCGCGGCGGCATCGGGCCGTGCTGCGGTCAGGACATTCGCGACGTCCGGCTGCGTCTGGTAAAACTCGATAATGCCGCCAGTGCGGGTGAAATCGTCGCCCACCAGATGCGCGACCAGCTTCACAAACCCGGTACGGTCCCGGAGAATGCGCGACTCGAGGGTGTTCGTGAGGATGGTGTAGGAGATCACCAGTATCGCGATCGAGGGCACCCAGCCCGCCAGCAGGATGGCGACGACGATGTTGAACCGGCGGAAGCGGTTTTCGTCGCGACGCCGGAAGAGCCGGGTCCACAATGCGTCCCTCTTCGCCATGTGTCGGAAAAGTCGACTGCGCGCCGGAAAGCGGCAAGGGCCAGATTAGCGTCGGCGCCTGAAAGCCAGGACTCCGGCCCGAAAGGGTCGCCAGGAATGACGTAAAACCGGGCAGGATAAGAGGAGCAAAATGGCCCTTCTTCAGAGGCAAACCTGCCAGCTTTGACTTGACGCAAGCCCGTCGCGCGGCATCATGTCGCGCTTGCCAGGCCAAGGCGTCAGGGGCACCTCTTACACACCTATGCAAGGAAGCGCAGGATATCTTATTTGGACGGTTTGTTACTTGAGCGTGCTGCTCGTCCTGTCGGCTTATGGCGTCCACCGCTATTTCATTGTTTACCTCTTCCTGAAGCATCGGAACCGGCCGACCCCGGCCAAGGGCCACTTCGACGAGCTGCCGATGGTCACCGTCCAGCTCCCGATCTTTAACGAACTCTACGTTGTGGAGCGCCTGCTCAAGGCCGTCAGCGAACTTGATTACCCGCGCGAGTGCCTGCACATCCAAGTCCTCGATGATTCGACCGACGAGACTCGGGAGCTGACTCAGCGCTGCGTCTCCGACCTGCGCGATCTCGGCCTAAATGTGGAACTGATCCAGCGGACCGATCGCACCGGTTTTAAGGCGGGCGCGCTCGAGACCGGCATGGTGACCGCCGCCGGTGATTTCATCTGCATCCTCGATGCGGACTTCGTTCCGCAACCCGATCTGCTCCACCAGACGGTGCATCATTTTACTGATCCGAAGGTCGGGATGATCCAGACTCGCTGGGGCCATCTCAACCGCACCTACTCATTACTCACGAAGGTGCAGGCCATGTTCCTCGACGGGCATCTGCTCCTCGAGCAAACCGCGCGCAGCCGCAGCGGCCGCTTTTTTAACTTCAACGGCACCGCCGGGATTTGGCGTCGCTCCTGCATCGAGGAAGCCGGTGGCTGGCAGCACGACACGCTGACCGAGGATCTCGACCTGAGCTATCGCGCGCAGCTCGCGGGCTGGAAGTTTATCTTCCTCCCAGACGTCATCACGCCGGCTGAGCTGCCGGTGGACATGAATGGCTTTAAGTCGCAGCAGCATCGCTGGACGAAAGGCTCGATCCAGACCTGTAAGAAACTCCTGCCCACGATCTGGCGCAGCAAGCTCGCCTTCCCGCTCAAGCTGGAAGCGACCGTGCACCTCACCTCGAACTTCGCCTACCTCCTCCTCGCCTGTCTTTGCGTACTTCTTCATCCCTCCATTGGCGGGCCGCAGACTGGCTGGGTGCGCTTGCTCTTGGTCGATGTGCCGATCTTCCTGACCGCGTCGCTCTCCGTCGGCGTGTTCTATATTTGCGCGCAGCGCGAACTTTATCCGCGCACTTGGATGAAGGAGATCCTTTACCTGCCCGCGCTCCTTGCGCTCGGGGTTGGGCTTTCGATCAACAACGCGCGCGCCGTCCTCGAGGCCGTCTTCAACCAGGAATCCGATTTCGCGCGCACGCCGAAGTACGGCATCCAGCGGGCGAAGCAGCAATGGCGCACCTGCAAATACATGCCGATGAAGTCGGTCCTGCCCATCATCGAGATGGGCTTCGCGCTTTACTTCACTTACTTCCTCTACTTCGCGATCCGGCACGGCCAATACTTCTCCGTCCCGTTCCTCGCCATGTTCCAGCTCGGCTTCCTCTACGTCTCCTCGACCTCACTCTCGCAATGGTTCCCGAAGTCGGCCGTGACTGAAGCGCCGGCGCCCGTGACTCTTCCGGCGTGACAATGGGAGATCATCTGTTAAAAAATCGCACGATGGTTCGCACGTCGCTTCTCGTGCTCGTTTCGTTTTTTTTCCTGCGCGCGCTGCAGGCGGATGGCGGACCGCAGGTGGTTAATGAGGTGATCGTAAGCGTGAAAGATCAGAAGCTGATGCTTCTGCAGAACGGCGCCCGCGTTGTCACCTATCCCGTCTCGACCTCGAAGTTTGGCTTGGGCGATAGCTCCGGACGCATGACCACGCCGATCGGCGCCATGGCGGTCGCGCAAAAGATCGGCGACCATGCGCCGACCGGCGCCGTCTTCCATAACCGCCGCTTCACCGGCGAAATCCTGAAACCGAATGCGCCCGGCCGCGATCCGATCGTCAGCCGCATCATCTGGCTGCGCGGTTTGGAACTATCGACCGCGCACGCCTTCAGCCGCTGCATCTACATCCACGGCACGGCGGAGGAGCGCACTATCGGCCGGCCAGCAAGCTTCGGCTGCATTCGGATGAAATCGAAAGACGTGGTCGACCTTTACAGTCAACTCCCGCTCGGCGCTGTCGTGCGTGTCGTGCCAGAGAAGCTCCCCAAAGTGGCGAAGGCGAAAGTGATCTACCGCCTCCAAGCGCCCGATGCTCCGGTCGAAGCTGGCCGTCCCGCGGCGGTGGCCGGGGCGCAGCCGAGCCCGGCGCCGCGTGTGCCTGATAGCACCTCCGCTGCGCCAGCGCGTTTCGCGAAAAGCAGCGGCTAATCGCGCCGGCCGCGCGCGGAAGCGATTCCGGCGCGCGCTTGCTGTTCGCAGGCGGCCCCTTAATCTTCCGCGGTGCATTTCCAAGGAGCGCGAGCAGCAGGATGGGAAACGCGTTCGCACGTCGTGCGCTACAAAGATGATCACCTCGCCGTCGCCACGGTCGAAACGTCATCACCGGCCAAGCCGGATGGCCGCCGCTGGACGGTCGTGCATCGCGCAGCAGCCGTCGTCGTTGCTCCCATGACTCGCGCGGGCGAGCTGATCCTCATCCGCGAGGAGCGCATTCCGGTGCAGGAGGCGCTCTGGTCAGTCCCTGCGGGACAGATGGACGACGACGCGGAAATGGCTGCCGTCGCCCGCCGTGAGTTGGAAGAGGAGACCGGCTACACGCTCGCGGCCGACGGCGAAATGCACTCGTTAGGCCATTACTTTACCTCGCCCGGTTTCACCGATGAACGCGGCCATTTTTTCCTTGCTCAGCCCGTCGAGCCCGGTCCGCGCGGCGCGGCCCATCATGAGTCGGAGTCGATCCTCGACTGCCGTGCCTTCGCCCCGCCCGAGATCGCCGGCCTGATCGCGCGGAATGAAATCCGCGACGCCAACACCCTCAGCATCTGCGCCGTCCTCGCGGCCCGCGGTCAGCTTTCGTTAGGCCAATAGCGAATGGCGCTGCGGAACTTTTTCAAGTTTCGGGAAGTGCCCGACGCGGAGAGCGCAAAGCCGTTCCTCGCGCATCTCGAGGACCTGCGCTGGACGATCGTCAAGATGGCGATCACGCTCTTCCTCACGATGATCATCTGCTTCGCCTTCCGCGAGCAGCTCGTGCACATCATGCAGCTCCCGATGCACAAGGTGGACCCGAAAATGGGCGCGTTGCGCGCGCTCGGGATCACCGATTCGATGACGATCTCCTTCTCCCTTTCCTTCTACGCCGGGATCGTGATCTCGTTTCCCATCCTGCTTTATTTTGCCGCGGAATTTATCCTGCCCGCGCTGACCGCGGTGGAGAAACGGATGCTTCTGCCGGCGATCGGCGTCAGCTTCGCCCTCTTCCTCAGCGGCGTGGTCGCCTGTTATTTTTTCCTTCTCCCGAACACGATTCTCTTCTTCTTCCAGGACACCGAGTCGCTCGGCTGGCAGCCGGCCTGGACGGTGCAGGAATACTATTCCTTTGTGACCAAGTTCACCGTTGGCTTCGGGCTCGCCTTCGAGCTGCCGGTCGTCGTCCTGGTGCTCGTGCGACTTGGCTTCGTCACCTATGCGCTCATGTCGCGCACCCGGCCGTTCGCCGTGGTCCTCATCTTCATCCTCGCCGCGGTCATCACCCCGACGCCGGATGCCTTGAGCATGCTGGCGATGGGCTTGCCGATGTATCTGCTCTATGAAATTTGCATCTGGATCGCCTGGTTCATGCAGCGCAAAGCCGCGCGCCTAACGACCGACTAAATGGTCGACACGCTCGCCGCTTACAACACCGTCTTCAGCGTCTTCGCCTTCGTCCTCGGCGCGTCGATCGGCTCGTTTCTGAACGTCTGCATCTACCGGCTCCCACTCGATCTTTCGGTCAACGAGCCGAAACGCTCCTTCTGCCCTTCGTGCAAAAAACCGATCGCCTGGCACCACAACCTGCCGCTGGTCAGCTGGCTCCATCTTCGCGGGCGCTGCCCCAATTGCGGATCGCGCATCGCCTTCCGCTACTTCGCGGTCGAGCTCCTGACCGCACTCCTTTTCCTTGCCGTCTGGCGAACGTTTTCCTGGGACGTCGCGATCGCCTACTGGGTCCTCGTCTCGCTCCTGATCGTCGCGACTTTCATCGACTTCGAACACTTCATCATCCCGGATGAGATCACGCTCGGCGGCGCCGCGGCCGGCATCGTGGCCTGTCTCATCCTGCCGACGCTGATGATGACGGAGAGCCGCTGGCAAGCGGGCTTGCTCTCGTTAGGCGCGGCTGCGCTCGGCTACGGAATTCTCTGGCTCGTCCTCCAGGGCGGGAAGCTCGCCTTCGGCAAAAAACGCATCCGGCTCGACGCGCCCACACCTTTCACCTGGACGCGGAAAGACGACGATGCCGACTTCGTCGTCGGCGAAGAGCGCGGGCTCTGGAGCGAAAATTTTGCCCGGGAAAGCGACCAGCTGATCCTCGAATGCGACCAGGCGGCGATCGATGGTCAGGTGCTCGGCGCGGCCAGCCTTCGCTTCCATTTCAATCGCGTGACCGTGGCCGGGGAGGATCGTCTGCTCGACAGCATCGACACCATCTCCGGCGTGGTGCGCGAGCTGCAGATTCCGCGCGAGGCGATGGGCCGAGGCGATTTGAAATTTCTCGCCGCGATCGGCGCCTTCCTCGGCTGGCGTGCGGTCCTCTTCACCATCTTCGCTGGCTCGCTTCTCGGTTCCGTGGTGGGCGTCAGCACGCTCCTTATCGGCAAACGAGTCTGGTCGGCAAAGCTGCCCTTTGGCCCCTATCTGGCCGCGGGCGCGCTCGTCTGGATGTTCTTCGGCGACTCGCTCATCACCTGGTATCTGAGGCTGCTCACGGCCGCGTCATGAGCGCCTCGCACGAGGAGGCGTGCCGCCGGGTGAGCGCGCTTTTCAGCGAGACGTGGCTGCGTCGTTACGTCGCCGGAAAGTTGCGGCACGATGGCATCTTCGCCGCCGCTTACGAAATTCTGCGCGGCACGACTGCGCCGATTCTCGATATCGGCTGCGGCGTCGGGCTCCTGCCATTTTATCTGCGCGAGCGCGGCTGTGCGCAGGCGGTGGCTGGTCTCGATATCGACACGCGGAAAACGCAGCGGGCGCGAGAAATTGCGGCCGGCCGCTATGAGGACGTCACTTTCCTCGATCAAAATGCGGGCGCGGCGCTTCCCCCATTTTGCGGCACGGTGACGATGTTCGACGTGCTCCATTACGTGCCGGAAGCGCAGCAGCAGCCCCTGCTCGCAGAAGCCGCCAGCCGCGTGGGACACGGCGGGATGTTGCTCCTGCGCGACTGCGTGCGCGATGGGTCGCTGCGCTACTGGATCACTCATTGGCAGGAGCGCTCGGCGCAGGCGATCGGCTGGAACGTGAAAGTGCCGTTCTCCTTCGCGACGCGCGAGCTGATCTGCGCGCCTTTCGCGTCGGAAGAGTTCACGGGGGAAGAGCTGCCGATGTGGGGCGGCGGCCCGTTCAACAACTACCTCTTCACCTTTACGCGCCGCGCGGCCGCAGCTGTTCCGGCGACGGAATGACGAAGCGATAGTCGCGCGCGGCGAGTCGTTGCAGGGTGAGTTCGAGACAGCGCGGATTGAAATCGGGGTTCGACTCGGCGCGCTGGCCTTCGTGGAGCAGGACGATGGTACCTGGCCTAACGAGTTCTTCGATCCGGCGCGCCACCCGCTCCGGGTCGCGCGTTACGGTGTCGAGCCCGCGCACCGTCCAACCGATTAATTGCAGACCGCGCTGGCGCAGCGCCGGGTGGACGAAGGGATTCGTCATCCCGACCGGCGACCGGAAATAGAGCGCCGGTCGTTCTAAATTGCTCCGCAAAGTCTCGGCGCAACGATCAAGCTCGCGGCGGATTCGCGCTGGTCCTGCGCACCAAAAGGTCGCCTGCGGATGAGTGTAGGTGTGATTCGCGACCGCGTGGCCGCGCGTCAGCATTTCGGTGATCAGATGCGAATGCTGCTCCGCCCGCTCGCCGACAATAAAGAAAGTGGCGCGCGCCTCATACTGTTCGAGCAGATCGAGCATCCGGACGGTGTGCGCGGGGCAAGGGCCATCGTCGATCGTGAGCCAGACTTCGCGCTCCGCGGTTTCGAATTGGGTCACGATCGGGCCCCACCACGAGCAGTTCGGCGTGAGCGTCGCGTAGAGCAGCAGGAAATGGGAAAGGAAGAGCGGCGCAAGGGAAAGGACGAGCGGCGCGCCGATGTAGGCGAGGCCAAGCGCCGCGACCGGCGCGGTGAAAGCAGCAGCAAGAAGGAGCGCCCGAATCATCGCTTCAGCGCGAGGATAGCGGCGGCGAGCAGATTAAGGCCAGCGAGAGTGAGCCAGGTGAGGCCGACGACGCGCGTCCAGCCGCTGCCTTGCGCGAGAGCGAAGGCGAAGATCGTGAGCACCAGGCCGATGAGCACTCCCTGCAGGCGCCGCGGCGGCAGCGCGAGCAGCATTCCGCGACGGCGGAGGAAGCGAAGCAGAAGCGCGTTCGCGAAGATCAAGATCAGCCAGCCAAGCAGGACCACCGCCGCGAGCGGAATGGCGAGCAAGAGCTGTGTCGACCATGCGCGTCCGCCGAGGCAGAGCTCGAAGGCAAAGGCGTAGGCAACGAGATGAAAGAGCGCGCCGGCAAGGGCGGCTTCGGTGCCGTTTTTCTCCGAGCGGGGCGCGTCCCGTCCGCGCATCTGCTGCTGGAGACGCGGCGCGGCGAAAAAGAATGGCGTCTCCCGCTTAAGCATCGGCGGCGAAAACCGGCGCAAAGGTGAACCACTGCGCCCAATGCTGCGCGACGACCGACTCGAGCGCGTCGCACCATTGCTGGGCCGCTTGCGCGATCGCTTCATCGCGCACGGCGGTGCGACGGACCAAGAACGGCTCGTGCACGATGATCTGGTAGCGGCCGTGCCCGGCGCGCGCGACAAAGAGCGGATAGACCGGTTTCTCCGCAACGAGCGCGAGCGTGAACGGCCCACTCGGCACCTCGACCGATCGGCCAAACAACCGCGCCCGGACCGTGGCCAGGCCGGGCATGACGCGGTCGCCTTGAATGGAAACGATCTCGCCTTTGCGGACCGAGTTCAGCAGATCGAAAGCGAGGAGCGCGCCCGCGTTGCTGTAGGCGATCTTGACCGCGCCCTGGCCGCTCGCAGCGATCGAGTCGTCGAGGTGTTGGCCGGATTCGTGGTCCGGCTCCGGCGCGCGCACCATGCTGATGGCGCGATGATATTTCCGCGCGAAAAGCGCGGCCCCGAGATCGTAGTTGCCCATGTGCGCGGTGAGGAGAATCGCGCCATTCGCTTTGCCCAGCGCCTCCAGGAATTCCGGGCCGATAATCTCGTAGTCGAACTCCGCCTGATTGACGCGGAAGTTGGCCGCGTCGGCGATCGTGAGCGCGAAATGCCTCAGGTTGCGGAAGGCGCGCAGATGATTCGTTAGGCGCGAGGAACCCGGGAGGACGATCGAGAGATTCCGCACCACGGCGCGGCGTGCGGGCGCGGCGAAGAAGAAGAAAAAGAGCGTGCAGACGAAGCTCAGGATCGGCTGCAGATAATGCGGGACGTGCGTGACCGCGAAGTCGAGATACTTCCGCCAGAGAACGCCGTGGACCGCGAAGCGGCGGAGAAATACTCGCGGAGAATCCAAACCTCAGGCGTTCGCGGGCGCGGGTGAGGGAGATGGAATTGTCTGCTTGGAGCGCACGCCGGTCAGGATGAGGCGCAGGTTGGTCAGCTCCGCGCCCCACCAGCGGTAGAGGCCCTTTCGGATCAACTTAAAGACGCGGCCGTCAGGCACGAAGCCGTCGTAGAGCTCGCGCCAGCCGGCGTTGTTCGCGCCGAGGCAACCATTCGTTAGGCGGCGCTTTGCGAGCGTAACCAGCCGCCGGTTGTAAAAACTCATGATCGAGGTGACAACGCGCCCCGGCACGCCCTCAAAGGGGAGACGGAGGAACTCGCGTTCCGGATCGCGATAAGCCGGCGTGACCAGTCCGACGAAATAAGCGCCGACATCGAGGAGGAGCGCGGCGGACATCAACTCGGCGTCGCCCATGTAGAAATACTTGTCCTTGTAGAGCGTCTCGAACCAGGCGCGATAGGTCGTGGGATATTGCTCGTTGTAGTAACGAAGCCGCGCGCTGATGTCTTCGCCCGCCAGGCTCGCGGCCAGCATCTCCGCCACGTAGGAGGTGGTGTAGGAGCAAAAATCGAGACCCGGGCTGTAAAGCGGATCGATGAATCCGGCGGCGTCACCCACGCTGGCCCAGCCAGCGCCGCAAACTTGCGTGCTGACATACGGGAGCTTTGAGAAAGCGTGTGCGTCGCCCTCGATAAAATGCGCGTCGGCAAAGATCTCGCGTCCGACCGGATGGCCTAACAAGTGACGGTGCAGGCGTTCTCCCAGATTGACCCCTTCGGCTAACTGGAAGATCCGCGAATCGTAAACCAGCCCTGCGCTGACATCGCCGCCCTTGAGCGGAATAATCCAGCACCACCAGCCGTTTCCCATCAGGTGATTGGTCGCCCAGTTGCGCGCGGTGCGGCAGGCGTTCGCATATTTTGGGAAACGCTCGCGCCACTCGTAGCTGTCCCAATCTTTCACCCCGGAGAAGCGCGCCCAGACGGCGTTGATCGGATGCTCGGTGTTGCTTTGGAAATAGCCGAGCTTGCGCGCCAGCATCGCCGCGCGTCCGCTCGCATCGACCAGCCAGCGGGTGCGAACTGTTTCGCCGTTGACCGTAATGGTGGCGCCGTTCGCGCCTTCCAGTTCGACCTGCGAGACCTTCGCGGGCCGGCGCAGATCGCAACCCGCCGCGACCGCGAGTTCGAGCAAGTGCGCATCAAGCGTGGCGCGGTCGACTTGGAAAGTGGGGAGGCGCGCCTGGTACTTCGCGCCGACTTCAACGCAGTCGTCGAAGGCCTGGTCGGGCCGGTTTGCGAACCACATCCGCAGGCCTTGCTTCGGCAGTTGGTGATGTCCGAGGTAGTGCGAGAGGCCGAGCATCCGCGTCATGAAGCAGCTGCTCACTTCCGTAGTCGATTCGCCCACTTTGCGATCGAATTGCTCGGCCTTCTCCACGATGAGAACCCGCGCCGCGGGATGCTGGCGCTTCAGGAGCAGGGCGGTGGCCGCGCCGGAGAACGCACCACCGATGATTACCACGTCGTATTCA
>JBKJKL010000234.1:0-7510 GCA_046597485.1 Chthoniobacterales bacterium | reverse complement strand
CTGCAAGATTCTGCGCTCGCCGCCGGTTTGTCAGCGGAGGCGCGCCGGCTCGCCGCGGAGCGCTTCGATGAGCGCCGTGTTTTTGCCAAGGTGAAAGCCGAATACGCGCGACTCCTCGCGGACAAGGAAATGCCGGGAGGAGCGACCTGCTCGCAAACGACATGAGCGCGCTCGCCTACCAAACGCAGGCTCCGACCGTCTCGACCCGGACCGCGCTCTTGGAGCGCTTTTTCGCGGAGCTCGATCAGGCGGAGATCGCCTATGTCGTGCTGCATTCGCATGCGGAGCTGCCGCACGAGATCGTGGGCAACGATATCGATTTAGGGGTCGCGGAAGGCGATCTCTGGAAATTACCGGCGGTGATTGCGCGCGTGGCCCGCGCCGCCGGCTGGCTCGTCGTGCAGCGCATCGAGCACGAGCTTTTCGCCTCCTACACGCGCCTGGTCGAGGCGGACAACCCCGGGGAATCGGTCGCGCTCGACGTCTGCGCGCACTTCGCGCAACGCGGCGCGCTCCTCGTGCCCGACGCGGTCCTGTTAAAAAATCGCCACCGCGCGCCGCAGGGTTTCTTCATTCCGGCGGCGGCCGCGGAGTTTGCTTACCTGCTCGCGAAATCGATCGCGAAAGAAGGCGCGCCCGGCAAACACAGCGCGCGGCTGCACGAGCTCGCGGCCGAAGACCCGGACGGCGCACAGCGGAATTTCGTTCTCCTTTTCGGCGACACCGGCAGCGTGGAAAACTGGCTAGCCGCCTCGCCTAACGAGTGGTCGCCTCTGCGCGCGCGGATGCTCGCGCGGCATCGCTACCCGCTGTCGCTCCGGTTGCGGGAGTGGCGCCGGCGGGCGGTGCGTTTTTTGCGGCCGGCTGGTTTTCACATCGCGCTCCTCGGCCCGGACGGGAGCGGGAAGTCGACCTTACTCGCGCGGATCGAGCAGGTCTTCGCGCCCTGCTTTTCCGCGCGCCGCGTCTTCCGGTTCCGGCCGGATCTTTTTCATCAGATCGAGCCCGGCCTTCAAGCCACGCCGCACGACCGTGAACCGCGCGGGCGCTTTGTCAGCGTCTGCAAAGTCCTGTTCTATTTTGCCGACTGGTGGCTCGGATTGTTCGTCTGCCTCTGGCCGGAACTTCGCCGCGGCGCGCTGCTCATTTTCGACCGGGACTTCAACGACCTCGTCGTCGATCAGCGTCGTTACCTCGTGCGCGGCGTCGGCTGGCTGGCGAATTTTCTCCGCTACTTTACGCCGCGCGCCGATCTCACCTTTGTGCTCGAGGACGAACCGTCTGCCATCCATGCGCGGAAGCCGGAGCTGCCGGTGGAGGAACTCGCGCGGCAGCGCGCCGCCTTCCGCCGCATCGCCGCGACTGACAGCCGCATGCAGCTCGTGGCCGCCCATGCCGGGGCCGATGCGGTCGCGCACCAAGTCACGACAGCGATCGCGCACGCCCTCGCCGATCGCGAACTGCGGCGAATGATCCCGTTCTCGAAGCGGGTCTTCGACGTCACGCTCGCGCTGGTCGCGCTGGTCTTCCTCTGGCCCGTGATCGGGCTGCTCGCGTTACTCGTGCGGCTGAAATTCGGCGCGCCGGTCATCTTCACGCAGGAACGTCCGGGCCTCGGCGAGAAGCCATTTCGCATCTGGAAATTCCGCACCATGCCGGAGGTGCGCGATGAGACCGGCAAGATGCTGCCCGACGTGCATCGGCTAACCCGTTTCGGCCGCCTCTTGCGCAGCACGAGCCTCGATGAGCTGCCGGAACTGGCGAACGTCCTCCGCGGCGAAATGAGCATGGTCGGGCCGCGCCCGCTCCTCATGCGTTACCTGCCGCTTTACTCCGCGGAGCAGGCGCGCCGGCACGAGATGCTGCCCGGCATCACTGGCTGGGCGCAGATCAATGGCCGCAATGCCGCGAGCTGGCCGCAGAAGTTCGCGCTCGACGTTTGGTATGTGGAGCACCAGTCGCTCTGGCTCGATTTGCGAATCATCGCGCGCACGGTTTTGACCGTCGTGAAACGCGAAGGGATTAACCAGCCGGGCCGCGCCACCGCGGATTTCTTCCGGGGCGAAACAGGCCTCCCGGCGACCCAGGGAAAACCGGTATGAGGGAGCAGCCGAGTCTTCTTGTCACCGGCGTGGGCGACACCGTCGGCCAGGCGATTTTGAAAGCAGCCCGCATGTCGGCCATTTCGTGCCGCGTGCTCGGGAGCGATCGCGACAAGTTCGCGGTCGGTTTCGGCTGGGTCGATGATGCCTTTGTCCTGCCGCATTGTTACAACACGGAGGCGTACCTCTCCGCGCTCTGCACCGTCTGCCGGGAAGAAAACGTCGACTTGATTTTCCCCGGCTCCGAGAAGGAACTCGAGCTCCTCGCCGCGCACGCCGACGCGATCCGGCACGAGACCGGCGCGGTCGTCGTGGGCAGCGCGCCGGACATCCTCGCGATCGCGATGGACAAGTGGGAGACTTGCCGCTTTCTCGAGCGTGTCGGGCGGAACTTCCCGCGCTATGCGCGGTCCGATCATCGCGCTGACCTCGAGCGGTTGGTGCGAGAAGTCGGCTTCCCGCTCATCGCGAAGCCGGTCCGCGGGACCGGTGCGCGCGGCCTGGTCAAGGTGCACTCGTTAGGCGGACTGGAGCAGGCCTGCGCCGCGGGGGCGCCGTTTGTCGTGCAGGAATGCCTCGAGCCGGCGGAGGAGGAATACAGCGTCGAGGTCTACACCCTGAAGAACGGCGAGCAGGCCGGCGACATCTGCTACCGGCGCGACCAGTTGATCGCGGGCGACACTTTCAAGGCGAAGGTAATGCGGCACGAAGCGGCGCAAAGCGAAGCCCGCGCCATCGCCGCTGCGCTCGGCGCGCACGGGCCGTGCAACGTGCAGTTGCGAGTCACGGAACGCGGGCCGGTCACCTTCGAGATCAATCCGCGCTTTTCCGGCGGGGTCTCAATGCGGGCGCACTTCGGTTTTAACGAAGTGGAGATGGCGGTGCGCGATCTCGTCCTGCACGAGCGCCTGCCGGAACTCCGCGTCACCTCCGGCCTGGCCTTTCGCTACTGGGAAGAGCGCTACCTCGACGATGCCTCCGTCGCGGCCGACGCGCCTAACGAATCGTCGCAGCTCGCGACTGCCACGCCATGAAGACCGCCTCTTCCTTGCGCATTCTGGGAACCGCGGAAGCCGCGGAGTGGACCGCCGCGCTCCAGCGCGCGCAACAATATGACTTCCACCACCGGCCGGAATATCACGTCGTCGCCGAGCAGCGCGGCGAAGGCCAGGCGCACCTTTTTGTTTATGAGCAGGACGGTTGCCTGATCGCGCTCCCGCTGCTCCTGCGCCCGATCGAAACGAAGCAGGCCGAGGGCTGGTGGGATGCGAATTCCGTTTACGGCTACGGCGGCCCGGTCGCGTCGCATGAGGATACGCCGGCCGAAGTCATCGCTGGCTTTCAGGCCGCGCTCGCGGAGGAAATGGAACGTCGTCGCGTGGTGGCAATTTTCTCGCGCCTCCATCCGCTGCTCGAGCAGGAGGCGCTGCTTGCGGGCCTGGGCGAATGCCCGCTGAACGGGAACACCATTTCAATCGACCTTACGCTGCCAGAGGAAGAGCAGCGGGCGCGTTACAACAAAAGCTGCCGGCGCGCGCTCAAGCAGCTGCGCGCGGCTGGTTTCGTCGGCGTGCACGACACCGAGAAGCGTTACCTGCCGCAGTTCATCGAGGTCTATCTCGAGACGATGCGCCGCGCTGGGGCGGAGAGCTTCTATTATTTCGACGAGGCGTATTTCAATTTGCTGACACGCTCGCTGGGCGACGCTTCACATCTCTTCGTCGCCTTGAAGGATGGCGAAGTCGCAGCGGCCACGCTTTGCACGGTGTGCTGCGGAATCGTGCAGGATCACCTGGGCGGGACGCGCGATGTTTTTCTCGAATTCTCGCCCGATCGCCTCGTTGTCGAGACGGAGCGCGCCTGGGCCACGCAGATCGGCGCGCGTCAGTTCCATCTCGGCGGCGGTGTCGGCGCGCAGCAGGATTCCGTCTTTCGTTACAAGGCCGGGTTCTCCGATCGGCGGCACGTTTTCCGGACTTGGCGCTGGATCAACCGGCCGGCGGTCTATGAGGAACTTTGCACCCGGGCCGCCGCGGCGAATGCCGCGCAAAACCTTCGCCCGATCTCGGGGAGTTTCTTTCCGGCCTATCGTTGCCCGACGGTCTCCGCCGCGTCGGAAACCGAGCCGGCTTTCGGCAGTGACCTCATGGATCAGGAGGGCTGTCTTCGTGCCTAACGAGCGATCACCGCAGGAGTGGTTTGTCCGCGGCAGCGAGCTGCGCCTGGATGCGCTGCCGGCAATCGATTTCCAGATGCACACGCGCTGGACAGACGGCACGGCAACGGTGCGCGAGATGATCGCGGCCGCGCGGGCGCGGCATTGCGACGCGATCGCGATCACTGAGCACGTCAACGCAAGCAGCGCGTGGTATCCGCACTTCGTCGCGCAGGTGAAGGCGGAGCGCGCCGCGTTGAGCGACTGCGCGGTTTTTTACGGCGCGGAGATCGCGGCGGCGGATTACCACGGCGGGCTTAAAGTGAGCGCGGCTTCGGTCGAGACCGAGCTGCTCGTCGGGGTGGTGCATCGCCTGCCGAAACGCGACGGAACCGGCTTTTGGAATTTTGCAGAGCTGACGCGCGACGACGCCATTGATCTCGAAATCTGGGCGCTCATCGGCCTCGCGGCCAATTCCGACGTGGACGTCATCGGCCATCCGGGCGCGACCACAAAATCAAAATACGGCGAGTTCCCGGTCGATTGGCTGGAGCCGGTCTTCGCGACCGCGCGCGAGCACGGCACCGCGATCGAGCTCAACGCCAAATCGGTCTGGGACCTCGAAGGCACGCTCGCCCTCCTCGAGCGGATCGACCCCATGGTCTCGCTCGGCTCCGACGCGCATGAACCCGCGCGGGTCGGCGGCTTCTTCGCCTCACCCCCACTGAGTGCTCTTTCCACATGATCAAACTACTCATCACCGGAGTCGGCGGACCGCTCGGGCAGGCGATCGTGAAAGCGGCGCGCGCTTCCGAATTGCCGACGCGCATCATCGGCACCGACCGGCAGCAATTATCGATCGGCCTCGATTGGGTGGATCGGGCGCAAGTGATTCCGTGCGCGGCGGGCGACCCGGAAGGCTACCTCGCCGCCATTCGCCGGCTTTGCTTGGAGGAACGCGTCGCGCTGATTTTGCCCGGCTCGGAGAGCGAGCTGGAACTGCTCGCGGCCGCGGCTGATTCCCTGCGCAGCGAGACCGGGGCGATCGTGGTCTGCAGTGCGCGGAAGGTGATCGAGGTCGCGCTCGACAAGTGGGAGACGTGCGCCTTTCTAGCCTCGAATGGGCATCGGCATCCGGCCTTTGCCCGCCTCGAAGATGAGGCCGGCGTAGAGGGCTTGATCGCGCAGTTCGGCTTCCCCTTAATCGCCAAGCCCTGCCGCGGCTCCGGCTCACGCGGGCTGACGAAACTGCGGGACCGGCATGACCTCGAATATCTACGCCGGCTCGAGGGCTCGTATGTGGTGCAGGAATATCTCGCCCCGGACGAAGAGGAATACACCGTCGCGGTTTATACCGAGCGAGATGGCCGGCAGACGGGCTCCATCTCCCTGAAGCGCGAGCTGGTGGCGGGCAATACCTACCGCGCCTGGGTCGACCAAAACCCGCGCGTCCTCGCGGAGGCCGAGGCGGTGGTGTCCTCTCTTGGGGCGATTGGCCCCTGCAATGTCCAGCTGCGGCTGACCGCGCGCGGGCCGGTCGCGTTCGAGATTAATCCTCGCTTCTCCGGGACGACAGCGATGCGCGCGCACTTCGGGTTCAACGAAGTGGAGATGGCGCTGCGGGAATATGCGCTCGCGGCGCCGGTGCCGAAACCACTCGTTAGGCCGGGCATTGCCCTGCGCTTCTGGGAGGAGGTCTACCTCGCGCCGGACGGGGCGCCGGAAAGGCCACGGGCCATTCACCGCAAGCCGCAGCTGCGCATCCTCGGGACTGACGAGGCCGCGGAATGGGAGCGCATCCTGCAGCGGATGACGCAGCATGACGTCTATTTTTTACCCGCCTATCACGCGCTGGCCGAGCAACGCGGCGAAGGTAAGGCGCGGCTCTTCGTCTATGAGCAGGACGATTACACCATCGCGCTCCCGCTCATGCTCCGGAAGGTGGCGGAGGTTCCGGAGTTAAACGGCAGCGCAGGCACGTGGCTCGATGCCACTTCGGTTTATGGCTACGGCGGACCGCTCGCCTCGCATACGCTGCTCCCGGCCGCGGTGACGCAGGGATTCCGCGAAGCGCTCGCCGAGGCGATGCGCGAGTTGCAGGTCGTCGGCATCTTCTCGCGGCTCCATCCGTTGCTCGAACAGGGTGCCCTGCTCGACGGTCTGGGAGTTTGCCGGCCCGGCGGGCAGACGGTGGCGATCGACTTGAAGACGCCGCCGGTATTCCGGGGCACAGTTCGGAACCGGCTAAATCGTCTCCTTCGTTTCGGTGTGACCTGCGAGCGAGATCCGGAGAAGGGTGGCCTGGCCGAGTTTGTCGCAATTTACCACGAGACGATGCGTCGGGTGCAGGCGGAGGCCGGTTACTTCTTTGACGGTGATTACTTCGAGCGTCTCGCGGCGAACTTGGGCGATGCCCTGCAGTTGTGGTTTGTGCGCGACGCGGCCGGCGCTGTGATCGCCGGCGGGCTCTTCACCATCTGCGACGGGATCATCCAGTATCATCTCGGCGGGACGCGCGATGAGGCGCTAACCTATCGCCGACGGCGCTGCTCTTCGAGACGGCGCGGCAATGGGGCGTCGAACAGGGCGCGCACACGCTCCACCTCGGCGGCGGCGTCGGCTCACGGGAGGACTCGCTCTTTCGCTTCAAGTCGCACTTCTCCGAGACGCGGCAGGAGTTCGCCACCTGGCGCTGGGTCATCGCGTCGGAGCCTTACGCCGCTCTCGCGGAGGAACGGGAACGCTGGAATGGCGCGAACGGGATCGAGCCGCTCTCGGCGGAATTCTTCCCGGCCTACCGCTGTGCGACGCGGCCGCTGCCCGAAGTGAGCGGCCTAACGAGTGAATTTGAGAAATTGGAAAAAGAAGTGGTCGGGAGCAATGGATAAACCTCAGGCACCGCGCGTCTATCTTTCCTCGCCGCACATGGGCGGGGATGAGTTGCCGCTGATTGAAGAGGCCTTCGCCGCGAATTGGATCGCGCCGCTCGGCCCGCACGTCGACGCTTTCGAGCGCGAAGTGGCGCAATACGCGGAAGTCGCGCACGGGGCCGCGCTTTCCTCCGGGACGGCGGCACTGCATCTCGCGCTGCGATTGCTTGGCGTTGGCCGCGACGACGAGGTGATTTGCTCGAGCTTCACCTTCTCGGCGAGCGCGAATCCGATTCTTTATGAGGGCGCGAAGCCGGTCTTCATCGACTCGGAAAGCGAGAGCTGGAACATGGATCCGGCGCTGCTCGCGGAGGAACTGGCAG
>JBKJKL010000147.1:0-3975 GCA_046597485.1 Chthoniobacterales bacterium | reverse complement strand
AGCTGGTGGACGGTGCGTTGGACAAATTCAGCGGGGCCGGGCATGGGGGAAGGTAAGCGTGAGACTCCGCGACCTAGCCTGCGGAGAGCCGGGGAGTTTCACTGCCTGCTTCGCGAGTGTCCAGCGTCTCTTTCGTTTCCACTCCCTCTCCTTTCATCTCATTGATCTTGCGGTGGAGGGTGCGTCGACTGATCCCGAGCTTCTTCGCCGCAGCGGTGATGTTCCCGTTCGTGCTCGCCAGCGCCTGCATGATCAAGCGCCGTTCCGTCTCGTGCAAGTCGAGCGGACTCGCCTTTTCGCCAAAGGCCTTCGTTGGCGTAATCCCGCCGGGCAACACCGGACCCGCCGCCTGCCGCACGCTCATCGGGAGCTCGCGCACCGTGATCTTCGGTCCCGTCGCCATGACGACGCCGTGCTCGATCGCCGTGCGCAATTCGCGCACATTGCCGGGCCAGTGGTAGATGAGGAGGAGATTCATCGCTTCGCTCGCCAGCTCGAGGAGCGGCTTCTCGTTCTGCTTGCAGAAGTGGCGGAGAAATCCGTGGACGAGGAGCGGAATATCCTCCTTCCGGTCGCGCAAGGGCGGCATCGTGACGTGGACCACGTTGAGCCGAAAGTAGAGATCCTCGCGAAACTTTCCCTCGCTCACCAGCTTCACCAAATCCTTGTTCGTGGCCGCAATCAGCCGCACGTCCGCCTTCAGCGGTTGATTGCCGCCGACACGCTCGAAGGTCCGTTCTTCGCTGATCACGCGAAGCAGTTTCACCTGCGTGCTCGGGTCGATCTCGCCAATTTCATCCAGGAAAATCGTGCCGCCGTTGGCCTGCTCGAAACGTCCGATGCGCCGCTCGTGTGCCCCGGTAAAAGCGCCCCGCTCATGGCCGAAGAGCTCGCTCTCAAGCAACGTGGGCGAGAGCGCCGCGCAATGCACGGTGACAAACTTCGCCTTGCTCCGCCGACTCAGATTGTGGATCGCGTGCGCCGCCAGCTCTTTACCCGTGCCGCTTTCGCCATCGAGCAAAACGTTCGCCGAAGAGGGCGCCACCTGCCGGATGGTGTCCATCACCTCGTGGAGGACAGGCGACTCGCCGATCATGTTCTCGAGCCCGAAGCGTTCGTCGACCTGCTTGCGCAGTGAGCGATTTTCCTGCTCGATCTTCCGGCTGTTCAACGCCCGCGCGATCAGGATCTCGACCTTGTCGAGATTGAGCGGCTTCGTCACAAAATCGTATGCGCCGCGCTTCATTGCCTCGACCGCGGTATCCACCGATCCGTAGGCCGTCATCATGATGCAAATCGGCGGCCGCGACATCTTCAGGGCGCGCTCGATGAGCTGCATGCCATCATCCCCGCCGAGCCGCAGATCGGTCAGGAGGACATCGATCGGGTCGCGCTCCAGCACGTCCATTGCGCCCGCAAGATCGGCCGCCACGTAGACGTCGTAATCGTCCTCGAGCAATCGGCGCAGACCGTCGCGCGTATGCTTTTCGTCGTCGACGATAAGGAGGGTGGCCTGCATGAAATGAGCGCGCTCGTTAGGCAGGCTCAACACTGCCGCAATCGCCTCATCTCTCAACCCCGGCGATTGGCGTGGCGAAGTCAGCGCGCTGTCTCGCGAAACCAACGCAACGCCTCGCGCAGCGCACTCCGGCTGATCGCGTGCCCGTGCGGCATGGCGACGAAGCGCACCCGGCGGAAACCCGCCTGCTCGATTTTCGCCTGCACCTGCCGCTGCTCCGCGAGACGCGCTACGTTATCGAGCTGGCCTGCGCTCAGGTAGATCGGCGTGTTCAGGAAGGCCGCGCCGGGTCGAAATTGCCGGTAGCCGTCCGTCAGCCGGTCCTCGTTCACGCCGGTCAGAAAAATCCCAGCGACCCGATTTCCCGCGACCGCGAGCAAAGGCGCGAGGTTGCCCGCGCGTTTCGCGCCGCCGGAAAAACCAGCCACCGCGACCGGCCATTTCTGCGAGCCGGGGAAGCTGCGATGAAGTGCATCGAGCGCGGCCAGCGTCATCCCCGCGCGCCAGCCCGCGGTATCGCGTGCCGGATTTTCTTCGCCGTCGCCAGCCAGCACCAGCCAGCCTTCCGCGAGCGCGGCCTGGCTGTAAAAATCGCGCAGATCGTCGCGGTTCTTCCGTCCGAAATCGCTCGTCGAAAGCGCGATCAGCACCGGCCAACTCCGTTGCGGATCGAACCCTTGCGGGACCGCCAAGACGGCAACCGCGTGCTCCGGCACCGCGTTCCCGCCTTCGGCCACGTAGACTTTTTCCTGCGCGCTCAAAGGCACCGTCGCGCGAACAGAGCTTCCCGTTTTAAAAGGCACACCGGCGAAGGTCGCTTCACCGCGGGTGTGAGACAGCGCGCTTCCGAGAATGAGCGCGGTCAGGAGAACGCGAAGCATGGCCAAGTCTCGCCAGCACAGACCGCAGCGAACAATCACAAACTGTTCGCCGGCGCGGTTCGGCTCATTACAATCGCCGCCGTGACGACCCGCCGCCTCTCCCTTGTCCTTCTCTTGGCCAGCTCGCTCCTCCTCCGGGCGGAGCCGCCCGCGAAACGCCCGGCCGAAGCGATCCAGGATAATTCCTTCCTCGTCGAAGAGGCCTACAACCAGGAGGAGGGCGTCGTGCAGCACATCCTGAATATCGTGCCGTCCTTCAGCGGCTCAGACGAGCACGCGCTCAGCTTTGTCTTTACCCAGGAATGGCCCGTCTTTTCGCAGACCCACCAGTTGTCCTACACCGTGCCCTACACCTTCCTCGATGACGGCAGCACGCACGTGAACGGCCTCGGCGACATCCTGTTAAACTACCGCCTGCAAGTGCTGCGCGAGACCGACCGCGTGCCCGCTTTCTCGCCTCGGTTCTCGGTGATTCTTCCCACCGGCGACGCTGACCGCGGCCTCGGCAACGACACCGTCGGCTACCAGGTGAGCCTACCGCTGAGCAAAATCGTGGGCGACCGCTGGGCGGTGCACGCGAATGCGGGCGCGACCTTCCTGCCCGACTCGCTCGGGCACGATTTGCTCAGCTTCAACCTGGGCGCGAGCGTGATCTACGCGGTCAGCAATCGCTTCAACTTCATGCTCGAGACGGTGACGAACTGGAACGAAGAGGCGAACGAACGCGGCGGCACACAACGGCGCGCGCAGGTGCTTATTTCGCCTGGGTTCCGTTACGCTTTTAATCACCCGAACGACGCGCAGACGGTCATCGGCCTGGCCGCGCCGATCGGCCTCACGCGCAGCGCGCCGGACTACAGCGTCTTCCTCTACGCCTCTTTCGAGCACTTCTTCTGGCGCGCGAAAAAGTAACAGCGCCGGCCCACTGAGCGTGGAAAGGTGCGCGCGCATCCGACGCAGCCGTGAGATATCCTCTGTCGAAAAATCCTGTCTTCTGGACCATCCAGGGCGAAGGCCACCTGCGCGGTGAGCAGATGTGCTTCGTCCGGCTGGCCGGCTGCTCGGTCGGTTGCCCAAAGTGCGATACCGACTATCGCCGGAATGAATTCGCGACCGAGGAGGAAATCGCCGCGCGCGTCGAGACGGTCGTGCCGCGAGCCGCGCGGCGGCGCTGGGTCTGGATCACTGGTGGCGAGCCGACCGATCACGACCTGCACGCCTTGATCGCGGCGCTGCGCGCGAAGGGTTATCAGATCGCGCTCGCGACGAGCGGGCATCGGATTGTGACCGCGGCGGTGGACTGGCTCTCCGTCTCGCCGCATGACCCAGCCCAGTGGGTCCAGCTTTCCGGAAACGAAATGAAGATCGTGCCTGACTTGAACGGCTTCTCAATCGAGTCCTTCCGCAGCGCGCATCCGGACGAGACAACCGACTTCGCTTATCGCTACGTCCAGCCGCTCTCGATCGGGAAAGCGGAGGACCCGGCCAGCCTGCGCACCTGTCTCGAGTTCATCCAGCAGCATCCGAACTGGTCGCTCTCGCGGCAGGATCATCACTACTGGGACGTAGCCTGAT
>JBKJKL010000084.1:0-6218 GCA_046597485.1 Chthoniobacterales bacterium | reverse complement strand
CGAAGGGCGGCTGTTCCCCCCAGAACAATCTTCTAAAGCTGCGGAAGGCTTACGCGCTCTACTCTTGAACCGCAAACATATTTTTCGACATCTTGGACTAAATTTGAAGCATTATTTCGTGTTACCGGGGAGGCGCGCAGAAAACGGTGGTGCGTGTTATCTGTTCCCGAATGCTGACTCAGCTACAGCTGCGCCAATTTCGCTGCTTTGAAGCGCTGCGGGTCGACCTTGAGCCAATAAATTTTTTCGTTGGCCGGAATGGAGAGGGGAAAACCTCAATCCTGGAAGCCGCCTGCGTCCTGCTCCGCTTGCAGTCGCAGCGCAGCGTCACGCTCGCACCCGTGATTAAGATGGGGCAACGCGGTTTCGGCGTGGCTGGGTGTTACGCGGAACACGAGCTGGAATTTCGCTACAGCACGCTGCGGCGGAAGCTGCTCCTCGACGCAGTTGAACAATCGAGGCCGAGCGAATACCTCCGCTTCGCGCGCGTCGTCTCGTTTGCCAATACCGATATCGAGCTCGTGCGTGGCGGATCTGACGCCCGCCGGCGGTTTCTCGATTTCCTCGGCCTGCAGATCGAGCCGGCCTACCGGCCAACCCTGCGCGCCTATGAACGGGCGCTGCGCGCGCGGAATGCTCTGCTGAAATCGCCCTCGCCCCGGCCGCGGGAAATCGCCGCCTACGAGCCGCCACTTCTTGAGCATGGCGCAGCAATTTCCGCGATGCGGGCAGGACTCGTTAGGCAACTTGCGTCCCCCGCGACCGAGGCGCATCGCGCCATCAGCGGCGTGCAGGAGACGCTTGCGATCGAATTTTCTCCGGGGAACGAGAACGACTTCGCCGCGCACCTTGATCGTTCCCGGGCGCAGGAAGCGCGGCTGCGGCAGACCGTTGTCGGCCCGCATCGCGACGACATCGCCTTGCTGGTAAACAGCATGCCGGCAGGCCAGTTCGCCTCGGAAGGCCAGCAACGGACGATCGCGCTCGCCCTGAAAACCGCGCAGGCCCGCGTCTTCACAGAACAGACCGGCGCGCCACCGCTGCTTTTGATCGACGACATCTTCGGCGAGCTCGATCCGGTGCGGCGCAACTGCCTCCTGCAGGCGCTGCCAGCCGATGCGCAGAAGCTCGTGACCGCGACGACGATGTCGTGGTGTGAAGAGCGACCCGACGGACGGATTTTCACCGTCTCCGGCGGCCGCGTGACTTGAGCGAGCGCGAGTTCTTCTTGCGTGATTCGAGCGTGTGTATTCTAGTTTTTCTATGCGCAATCGCGCCGAGGAAGAGCCGCAGAATCTGGCTGGTTCGTTGCTCATCGCTCACCCGAGCATGACGGATCCGAACTTTCGTCGAGCCGTCCTCTTCATCTCGGCGCATGACCCGGAGGATGGGGCAATGGGGGTGATCTTGAACCGGCCGCTCGACAAGCACGTGAGCGAGTTGGTGAATGAGGAGCCGCCGGAAGGGCTGGCCGATGTGCCGGTGTTCCTGGGCGGACCGGTCGGGAAAACTCAGCTTATGTTCGCCGCCTTCGAATGGGAGGACGCGAACGGCCTGCGGCTGAATCACAATATCCAGGGGGACGGTGTCTACGACAGTGCGGAGGTCGATCCGGCCTCGGTCCGCGCGTTTGTCGGCTATGCTGGCTGGAGCGCCGGGCAGCTCGAGGCGGAGATGAGAGAGAAAGCGTGGATCCTGCAGAAGCCCAGCCGGGCCGCGCTCTCGCCCGATCGTCTGCCGAAGCTCTGGTTCGATATTGTGAGCGGTTTGGGCCCCTACTACAAACTGCTCGCGGCCGCGCCGGACGATCCCTCTTTGAACTAGCTTCGCACCGGTTTCTCTGCGAAAGGGAAGGCCCATGATCATTGGCGTTCCCAAGGAAATTAAGTCGCAAGAACACCGCGTCGGACTTATCCCGGCGACGGCCACTACCTTGACGCGCAAAGGGCACACCGTGCTCGCGCAAAAAGGGGCCGGCATCGGCTCCGGCTACACCGATGATGACTACATCGCGGCCGGGGCGAAAATCATCGATACGGCCGAGCAGGTTTTCCGTGAGGCCGAGATGATCGTGAAAGTGAAGGAGCCGCTCCTCCCGGAGTATGGCTTGCTCCGGAAAGGGCAGATCCTTTTCACCTATCTACATCTCGCGGCGAGCAAATCGCTGACCGATGCGCTGCTCCAATCCGGCGTGACCGGCGTGGCCTACGAGACCATTCAGGTCGGGAATAAATTGCCGTTGCTCGAGCCGATGAGCGAGATCGCGGGCCGCATGTCGGTCGTGATGGGCGGCTATTACCTGGCGAAGCACAACGGTGGTAACGGCGTCTTGTTAGGCGGCGTCCCGGGCGTGCTTCCAGGCAGAGTGGTCGTGATCGGCGGCGGCACCTCTGGCGTGAATGCCGCGCGGATGGCCCTGGGTTTAAAAGCCGACGTGACGATTCTCGAAGTGGACGGCGAGCGGATGCGGTTCCTCGACCTGACGATGCCGAACGTGAAGACGCTCTACTCGAACGAGGCCAACCTGCGCGACCTCTTGCCGGCGACCGACCTGCTGATCGGCGCGGTCCTCGTCCCGGGGGCGAAGGCCCCCAAGCTGATTACGCGCGAAATGCTGCGCGTGATGCGCAAAGGCAGCGTCTTCGTTGATATTGCGATCGACCAAGGCGGCTGCGCCGAAACCTCGCGCGCCACCACCCACGAGGAGCCGGTTTATGTGGAAGAGGACGTGGTGCACTACTGTGTGGCGAACATGCCGGGCGCCTATGCGCGCACCTCGACACAGGCCTTGAGCAACGCGACCGCACGCTATGCGGAGATGATCGCGGATCTCGGCCTGGAAGGCGCGTGCAAACGGCAGCCGGCTTTGATCGGCGGCATCAACACCCGCGACGGCCGCCTCACCTCGGAGCCGGTCGCGGAAGCGCACGGGATGAAATACGAGCCCGCAATTTAGCCCTAACGAAACATTGCGCAGGGCAAGACCGAAGGTGTAGCGTCCTGCGAATTAAACCTTGGCCGCAAACAGGCCACCCAAAAATCCTATGAAGAAATACATTTGTATCCTAGCTAGCGCGGCGCTTCTGGCGGCGTGCGAACAAAAAACTGAAACCGTTGCTCCAGCTCCGGGTGCCTCACCGGCCTCGAAGACGGAAAACAACACCACGGTGGTGAACCCGGCGGCACCGGCGAGCGGCTCTCATTCGAGCAGCTCCAGCACGACGAACAAAATCACCGCCCCGGCTTCGACCCCGGCAATGGGCAGCAGCAGCTCGACCTCGGAGACGTCGACGAGCACGACAACGGCTACGCCGAGCGGCCAATAGTCCATTCCCCAAATCTGCTAAGTCTTCCCGTGGCTCGTCTGCGGGAAGACTTTTGCTGTACAGCTGCAGTGTGACGGCAGAAGCTAGCTTGCGCTTTGGGACAGCGCGGCGGTTGGCGCTCCCGGCCGAATTTGCGCGCGTGCGCACCGAGGGGCAGGCGCAGCGCGGCTCATTTATGATACTGGGCGTGCTTGAGACGGGCGCGGCGTCGTCTTTCCGCGCCGGGTTCGTCACTTCCAAACGAATCGGCGGAGCGGTCGTGCGGAACCGGACCCGGCGCCGACTGCGCGAGATCGTGCGGAAGCATCAGCATCGGCTGCGCGATGGCGTCTGGCTGGTCCTAGTGGCCAAACCGGCAGCCGCGCGGGCCACCTTGTGCGCGCTGGAGGATGATTGGTTGCGCCTCGCTGGGCGCGCTTCTATCCTAGCGCCCTGATGCGCCCGGTTGTCCGCTTTTTGATCCGCATTTACCAGTGGACGCTCTCGCCTGTGCTCTCGTTTCTAGGCGGGCCGGGTACCGGTTGCCGCTTCGAGCCGACCTGCTCGCAATACTTTCTCGAGGCGGTCGAAACTCATGGTTTCCTGCGCGGCGGCTGGCTCGGCCTGCGGCGGCTTGGACGCTGCCAACCCTGGGGCGGCCAAGGCTACGATCCGGTCCCGGGTGCTTCCTCAAATCACTCTCCGCAAAAGACGCCGCACCTGGTTTGTGAATAGCCGGCCGGCAAGCGCGCATGGACCGTCAAGCATGGATTGCCGTTTCGCTTTGCGTCATCGGCATCGTTTTCTGGCAGGTCTTCATGACCAGCCATGCGCCACAGGTGGTTCCGCCGCCGGCCGCAGCGCTCTCGCCTTCGCCGGGTGTCGTTGAATCACCCGCGCCGGCTGGTTCCGGAAGTCCGGCCACTCCGCCGTTAGCCACCACTGCACCTGCCGCGCCGCAGCCAGCGGCCACGCCGGCGGGTGAGCAGTTCGAAGAAAAGTCCGAGGTGCTCGCGAACGACGACGTCGAGCTCCGCCTCACGAATCGCGGCGGCGGCATTAGCGAAGCCCGTCTCCTCCATCACAAAGCCGAGACCGCGCCCGGTTACATCATCTTGAACGCGGGCGAGCATCTGCCGATCGGCGCGATGGTTGAGACACCTGCGACTCCTGCGTTGCTGGAATTTGCGATGGCACGCCAGTCGGACGGCAGCGTGCAATTTGAGCGCGCCACCCCGCAAGGCGTGACGGTGCGGAAGCGTTTCGCGCTCCCGCAGCCCTCTCCGGAGAAGGACAATTACCTCGCGGAGATGCAGATCGAGTTCCGCAACGACGGCGCGCAGCCGTATACGAACCCCGGCTACTTCCTCGCGCTCGGCGCGACGCAGCCGATGCATCCGCGCGACATGGCGACCTACACCCGCGCCGTTTGGAGTATCGATGGCAAGGCGAAGGCGATCGATGTCAATTGGTTCCCGGCCTCGAACTACCCGCTCATCGGCGTGCAAAAGCGCGCCGAACAGAAGTTCTTTGAGGAAGCGGTCAGCGGCGCGGAGTGGGGTGCGGTGAGCAACCAATTCTTCACCACCATCCTCACGCCGCTGAACGCGAAAGGCTCGGCGATGTGGGCCCGCCGCTTCGAGCTCCCGCAGGAAAACGCCGCCTCACTCTGGGGCATGGAAAGCGCGATGGGGATGCCCGGTTTCACCCTCCAGCCAGGGCAAAGCAGCAGCCTGACGGTGCAGGTTTACGTCGGCCCGAAGCTCTACCACCGCCTCGCGAAACTCGGCCACGACGAAGCCGAGATCATGAACTTCGGTATCTTTAAGCTGGTCAGCCAGGCGCTGCTCAACTTCCTCAACCTGCTCCACGAGTGGGTGAAGAGCTACGGTCTCGCGATCATCCTCCTGACCGCCTGCGTGAAGGGCGTTCTCTGGCCGCTGCAGAACGCCGCCAATCGCTCGATGCGAAAGATGTCCGCCCTCGCGCCGCATATGCAGGCGATGAAGGAGAAGTACAAGGACGACCCGACGCGGATGAACCAGGAGGTTATGAAGCTCTACAAAGAGCATGGCGTGAATCCCGTCGGCGGTTGCCTCCCGATGATGATTCAGATCCCGATCTTCTTCGGTCTCTTCAGCATGCTTGGGCAGGCCGCGGAACTGCGGAACGCTTCCTTCCTCTGGGTGCACGATCTTTCCCAGCCCGACACCATCGCGCACCTCCCCGGCCTGGGCTGGCCGATCAACATCCTCCCGCTCATCATGGGTGCGACCAACGTCTGGCTCATGACGATGACGCCAAAGACGGGCGACGCCATGCAGCGCCGCGTCATGATGTTCATGCCGATTATCTTCCTGATTTTCTGCTACAATTTCGCCGCTGCCTTGGCATTGTATTACACCACGCAGAACCTTTTCACGATCCTGCAGCTCTGGCAGAATCAACGACAGCCGATGCCAGTGTTGGACAAGCCGGTCCCGGTAGCGGTGAAGCGTTCGCGGAAAGGAGCACGATCATGACCCCCAAGGAATTACTCGACACCATCCTCGGTTACCTGGGCTTCGTGACCGAGATCGACGAGCAGCGCAGCGAAGGCGGCAATCTCACCCTTCAGATCTACACCGAGGAGGCGAATCGCATTGTTGGACGCGATGGCGAGACGCTCGAGGCTATCCAGTTTCTTCTCAATCGCCTCATCCAGACGAAGAACCGCGAGGCCGAAAAGGTGATCGTCGACTGCGAGCATTACCGCTCCATGCGCGAGGACAAGATCGTCCATCGCGTCAAGGAACTGGCCGAGCGGGTCCGCATCAGTGGCCGCTCCCTGCAGCTCGAGCCGATGAATTCCTACGAGCGCCGCATCGTGCATAACGCCTTCAAGGACGACCCGGATGTCGCCACTTGGAGCCC
>JBKJKL010000023.1:0-6229 GCA_046597485.1 Chthoniobacterales bacterium | reverse complement strand
CTCCACCGGCGGCGTGGGCGACAAGGTCTCGTTAGTCCTCGCTCCCCTCCTCGCCTGCGACGAAGCCTGGGTGCCGATGATCTCCGGCCGCGGACTCGGGATCACCGGCGGCACGCTCGACAAGCTCGAGAGCATCCCCGGTTTCAACGTGAACCTCGATGAAGCCCGCGCGCTCCGGCAACTCCACCAGATCGGCGTTTTCATGATCGGGCAGACGGCCGACATCTGCCCCGCGGATAAAAAACTCTACGCGCTCCGCGATGTCACCGGCACTGTGCCGTCGCAGGCCTTGATCGTGGCGAGCATCATGAGCAAGAAACTGGCGGAAAATCTCGACCGGCTCGTGCTCGACGTGAAGTTCGGCCGCGGCGCGTTCATGAAAACGCGCGACGAAGCGGAGCAACTGGCTGGCGCGATGACCGAAGTCGGCGCGCTCATGGGCGTGCGGATGTCGCACCTCCTGAGCCCGATGGACGAACCGCTCGGCCGCACCGTGGGCAACGCGCTCGAGGTGGCGGAGTGCGTCGAGATTTTGCAGGGTGGCGGACCGGAAGACCTGATCGCGCTCACGCTCGATCTCGCGGTAGCGGTCTCCGATTCGTCGCGCGATGAACTGGCCGCGCGCCTGCATGACGGCAGCGCCTGGCGGAAGTTCGTCGCGCTCGTGGAAGCGCAGGAGGGCGACGCCACTGTGCTCGAAACGTTGACGAAAACGCACGCGGCGCCGGTGCAATATGCGCTGCAGGCGAAAGCGGACGGCGTGATCGAATCGGTCGATGCCGAGATGATCGGCCGCGCCTCCGTCCTACTCGGCGCGGGCCGGCAGAAAGCAGCCGACGCGGTCGATTTCGCAGTTGGATTTTCCGGGCTGCAGAAGATCGGCGAGCGCGTCGCGAAGGGTGAAACGCTGGTCACGATTCACGCGCGCGATGACGGCGGGCTGGCTGCGGTGCAGTCGCTGGTCGAACAAGCGATTAGCCTCCGATGAGCAAGGCGCTCCGCGCTTTCCTCGCGCTCGCCATCACCGCGAGCGCGCTCGCCGAAGAGAAGCCGTCCTCGCCCACCGCCTCGCTCATTCCCTGGCTCCTCGATGAGCAGGCGGAGCTAAAAGAGATTCCGTTCAGCGAGATTATCTTCCAAACAACGGGCCACAAAATCATCCCCCTCGAGGCGGCGAACGAAACCGATCAGCGCGTCCTGAAACAGATCGGCGGCGCGCTCGACGAGGTGATCAAGCGAATGAGCGCGCCCGACAGCCCGGTGCAAAGTTTTGCCCGGATCAACGAGGTGAGCAGCGCGTTTGAGAACATGATTCGCGAGTTGCTCGACGCTGTGCCCGGCCTCCACTGCGAGTTCCCGCGCACCGCGCAGGAGAAGGTGCAGCGCTCCGGTTATCCCGACCTGCGGCTGACCGAGACCGCGAGCGGTCGCGTCTATTATCTCGACCCGAAACTCTTCGCCGCCGGTGCGCGCACGAGCAGCTTCCGCACGTTTTATTTCGAGCCGAAAGGCGCGACAAACAAAGTGCGCGAGGATGCGGTCCACCTCATCCTCGGCTTCGAGCATACGCCGCGGAAAGCGGGCCACTGGGACTTCACGCGCTGGGACGTGGTCGATCTCGCGCGCTTCAAAGTACGGCTGAAAGCAGAATTCCAAGGCAGCAACCGCGACCTGTATCGACCGGACGCGATCGTGGCGACGAGCGGGAAGTAAGTGGGTTGCCCGCCGGGGCCGGGGGCGTAACTATTAGGCCCATGCTTGCTGAAGCAGCGCTCGAATTCGACACGATGGATGATGTTCTGCGCGACATCGCGGACGGGAAGATCGTGATCGTGACCGACGATGCCGATCGCGAGAACGAAGGCGATCTGGTGATGGCGGCGGAGAAGGCCACGCCCGAGGCGGTTAATTTCATGACGAAATTCGGTCGCGGCTTGATCTGCGTGCCGATCTCGAATGAGCGCGCCGAACAACTCGGCCTGCAGCGGATGGTGGCGCAGAACCGCGAGATGTATAAGACGGACTTTACGGTCTCGGTCGACGCCGCGGAAGGCGTCACCACCGGGATCAGCGCGCCTGATCGTGCGAGGACGATCCAGTTGCTCGCCCAGCCGGATTCGCGACCGGCCGACCTCGTGCAGCCCGGCCACATCTTTCCGCTCCGGGCAAAGGAAGGCGGCGTCCTGCGCCGGGCCGGGCACACCGAAGCGGCGGTCGATCTCGCGCGTCTCGCCGGGCTCCAACCTGCCGGCGTGCTTTGCGAAATCCTGCACGATGACGGGACGATGGCGCGCCTGCCGGAGCTGATGGAATTCCGCAAAACACACGGGCTCCGGATTTGCACGATTCAGAGTTTGATCGCCCATCGGCGCGCGAAGGAACGACTGATTGAGTGCGAACAGATCGTGAAACTGCCAACTGATTACGGCGACTTCGATCTCCACCTTTACGCTTCGAAACTCGACGGCACGCATCACCTCGCACTGGTCAAAGGCCCGATCTCGAGCACGACGCCGGTGCTGGTGCGCGTGCATAGCGAGTGCCTGACCGGCGATGTCTTCGGCTCGCGTCGCTGCGATTGCGGGAACCAGCTGCAAGCCGCGCTCGAGATGATCGAGGAGGAAGGAAACGGCGTGCTCGTTTACATGCGCAAGCATGAGGGCCGCGGGATCGGTTTCGCCGCGAAGATCCACGCTTACAAATTGCAGGAGCAGGGCTTCGACACGGTAGAGGCCAACGCGAAGCTCGGCTTCGGCACCGACCTGCGCGATTACGGCCTCGGCGCGCAGATTCTCGTGGACCTCGGGGTGCGCAAGTTCCGTTTCCTGACGAACAATCCGAAGAAGGTCGTGGGCCTCGAAGGCTACGGACTCGAGATGGTCGAGCAGGTGCCGATTCACGCCCCCTCGAATCCGCACAACGAGCGCTACCTCGAAACCAAGAAGCTCAAGATGGGACACCTGCTCTAACCGCCGATGTCGAACGCCGTCCTCCCGCGCACGCGGGTCAGCAGCGCCCGGCGCACCTTTGCGCTCGTCGCCAGTCAGTTTAATGCCGAGTACGTGCAGGGTCTGGTGAATCACGCGACCGAGGAGCTGCGCGTACTCGCGCCGCACGCCTATCTCACCCTCTACCAGGTGCCGGGCGCGTTTGAAATTCCAGTCGTGGTGCAGGAGCTGGCCGCGCAGAAAAGCGCGGACGCCATCCTCGCCATCGGCGTCATCATTCGAGGCGATACCGCGCACGCGGATCATCTCGCCACCTCGGTGACGAACGCGCTCCAGCAGATCGCGATCGGCCATGGCGTGCCGGTGATCAACGCCGTCCTGAGCGTGGCGAACGAAGAGCAGGCGCGCGAGCGTTGCCTGGAGAAGAAGATCAACCGCGGCATTGAAGCGGCCCGTGCTGCCGTCCAGATTGCCAGCGTGATGCAGGATCTTCGCGGCAAGTAATCATGGGCAAGCGGCGCAATGCCCGTCAGGCGGCGGTCCAATTCCATTTCTGGCGCGATGCGCATAGCGGTGCGGCGCCGGAGAAGATGGAGGATTTCTGGGATTTTTGTCCGGCAAAGTCGGGCGTGCGCGACTTCGCCCAGCCGCTGATCGACGGAATGATGGAGCACCTCCCGCAGATCGATGAGCGCATCGGGCGCTACTGCGAGAACTACGATCTGCACCGTGTCTCGCCGGTCGATCGCAACGTCCTGCGCCTCGCGATTTTCGAAATGCTCTTCCGCGATGACATCCCGCCGGTCGTGTCGATCAACGAAGCGATCGAGCTCGCGAAGACTTTCGGTGGCCCAGACTCCGGGCGTTTTGTGAATGGGATTCTCGACCGCGTGAAAGACGATCTCTCGCGGCCGCTGCGCGAAGCGGCCACCAGGCCGCCACAGATTTAGCGCAGCTGCGCCGGCGAAGGCTCAGTCCAGCGCGGGCACGAGTCGGCCGGTTACTTCGCCGAAGCCGACGCGGTAACCGTCGCCCTGCGCCCAGCCGGTGAGCGTGAGCCGGTCGCCGTCCTCGAGCCATTTCCGTGTTTCGCCGTTCGGGAGCTGCACCGGATTCGCGCCACGCCAAGTCAGCTCCAGCATGCAACCGCGCGCGGTTTCCTCCGGGCCGCTGATCGTGCCGCTGGCAAGCAGGTCGCCCGGCTGAAGGTTGCAGCCGTTCACGGTGTGATGCGCGAGCTGCTGCGCGATGCTCCAGTAGAGATTGTTGAAGTTGCTCCGCGTGATGGTGTGCGGCGTTTCCATCTTGGCGGTCTGCAACTGCGCCTCGAGCTGGATGTCGAAGGTGAAATCGTCCGGCGCGCGCAGGTATTCGAGCGGTATCGGATCCTGCGCCGGGAGCGGACGGCGGAACGGCTCGAGCGCCTCGAGCATTACCACCCAGGGCGAAATGCTCGTGCAAAAATTCTTCGCGAGGAACGGCCCGAGCGGCTGGTATTCCCACGTCTGCACATCGCGCGCGGACCAGTCGTTCATGAGCACGAGCCCGAAGATATGGTCGCGCGCCTGCGCGATCGGGACCGGCTCGCCTAACGAGTTGCCCGGTCCGACGAAGAAGGCTGTCTCCAGTTCGAAATCCATGCTCCGGCTCGGGCCGAAAATCGGAGCCTCCGCGTCTGGCGGCTTCGTCTGGCCGCGCGGCCGGCGCACGTCCGTGCCGCTGACGACGATCGAGCTGGCCCGGCCGTGGTAGGCGACCGGGAGCGACTTCCAGTTCGGCATGAGCGCGTTGTCCGCGCCGCGCAGCATAGTCCCGACATTGTGGGCGTGATGGTAGGAGGAATAAAAATCGGTGTAATCGCCGATCCGCGCTGGAAGCTGCATCGTCACTTCCGCCTGACGGTGAAAGGCGCGCGTGCGGAGCGCGGCATCGTCCCGCAGCTCCGGCTCATCCGCGGAAAGAAGGCGCTGGATAATGCCGCGCGCTTTCTGCCAGGCCTCCCGGCCTAACGAGAGGAAAGGATTAAGCGCGTCGTAGTGAAAAACGCGGTTGCTCCGGAAATCAGGAAATTTTCCCTCCGCCTCGAGGACGGAAAGATCGAGCACCTGATCACCGATCGCGACCCCGACCCGGGCCGGTCCGGAGGCGGGACGGAAGATGCCGAAGGGGAGATTCTCTAGGGGAAAATGTGATTCCGGGAGGACGTCGATGAACGAGCGGAGAGGCATGGATTGTAGGGCGTTCGTGGCAGGCGGCGCGGCTCAGGCCGACGTTTCACAGAATCGCCTTACAATGCACGATTCACGCGGCAGCGGAAGGGAGCAGATTGCGCTGCGCTTTTGCTGAGAGTCGACGCCGTCGAAGTCGACCATGCTCCGCCAGCCTCAGGGGACGGTGTGCGGCTCGGAGCCCGACAAGAGCTTCTGGAAGCGCGGATGAGTGCGGAGCGGGTCCCATTGCCAGCCATGCGCGAGTTCGGCGAGGACGATATTGGAGAAGCTCTGGGTTGGGAGCTCGACTGGCTGAATGAGCAATTCCTCGATCAGGTCGAGCGCTTTGTCCGATTCGCCCGAGCGGGCGTAAACGAGAGCGAGCGTCGCGCGCAGTTGATTCTGTTCGATGGAGGCAACGCCGCCGCGGAAACGACCGGCCGCTGCAATGGCCTCGGCGATGGCATCGCTTCGCCGACCAGCGAAAGCGTCCAGCACAGCGATCTCGGCCAGACCTTCCGCGACTTCATCCCTTGAAGCGTTCTTCGGTAAATCGACGTTCGCATCGGGGGAGTTGTAGGCCGAAGCGAGACGCTGCTTTGCGTTGTCGCGCGCGGCAGACAAGAGAGCCGATGCTTCGGCTGCATCAGTTCCGCGCGCGACACTGAGGAGGGCGAGGAAATAGTCTTTGCTCGCGAGCCCGTCGCTACTGTCGAAGTCGCTTTGCTCGGCGGCGCGGAACAGCGCCTCGGCGGTGGCAAAATCGCGTTTGAGCATGGCCACTTTGGAGCGCTCGAGCTTCCACCAGGTGGGCTGCGGATCGTGCGCGGCGGCTTCCGCGTCCAGTGTGCGTTCCCATTCATCGAGATCGCCAGTCAGGTAAAAGCGGTAGAGCGCGCGGTCCGCGATGGCTTGTTCGCGCGCATCGGGAAAGACGACTTCCGCGCGATCGAGGACCTCGAGCGCTTCACGCCACTGGCGCGTCCACCGATAGGTGACGTGGAGAAGGCCCATGACGTTCCGGTTCCGCGGGTCGAGCGCGGCGGCACGCTCCAGCGCCGCGATGCGTTC